>NZ_BAABGJ010000007.1:0-63163 GCF_039541515.1 Variovorax defluvii | reverse complement strand
CCTTTCTTTGGTTACTTTCTTTGGCGAGACAAAGAAAGTAACTCGCCCGCCGGGGCGAATTCCCGGCTCCTGCGCCAAACAACAAGCAAGGCCAAAACAAAGCCCCGAACGCCAAGTCCAAGCAACAACAACAACGCCAAAACAAAGGCCCAGTGCCCTCCCCCCCAGCGCACCCCAGAGGGAGAGGAAGCAAGACGAGCCCCTCACCTTCGCTCTTCCCCCCACGCTCCAATGACATTCATCGCGACCAGCCTGCAAGACCCATCGTTCGAGCCCTGGCTCGAAGCGCAGCTGCGCCATTCGGCAGACGGCATGCTGTCCAGCATCTCGCCGCTCGCGATCGTCAAGCATCGCGACGGCTTCGGCCAGACGGTGCGACCGGTCGCCGGGTCCATCGTCGCCTCGCCGGTGCTGGGCAGCTACGACCCGGACCCGGACTACTTCTTCCACTGGTTCCGCGACTCCGCCGTCGTCATCGACGCGCTGCGGCTCCTTCACGCCGACGGCCGCATCGGCGACGACGCCCTGCAGCGCCTGCGCGACTTCACCCGTTTCAGCCTGGATCTGAACCGCCTCGACGGCCGCGTCGATGCCGCGCTGCCCGGGCGCAGGGAGCGCGTGGCTCCCGAACTCCTCCAGTACCTGCGCGAGGACCACGACCTGGCGCGCGCCCATGGCGACGCCGTCGTGGCCGAGACTCGGGTGAACCCCGACGGCACGCTCGACATCCTGCGGTGGGCGCGGCCCCAGCACGACGGGCCGCCGCTGCGCGCGCTGGCATTGCTGCGCTGGATGGCCACCGGCGCGCTCGACGCGTCGCTGCGGGAAGAGGCCGCCTCGCTGATCCGCTTCGACCTGGCGTTCACACTGAGCCACTGGCGCGAGCCCTCCTACGACATCTGGGAAGAGGAAAGCGGCCATCACTACTACACGCTGCGCGTGTCGGCCGCCGCGCTGGCCGAAGGCGCGGCTTGGCTGCAGGGCCTGGGCGATGCGGTGCAGGCGCAGCAGTGCCGCGAGGCATCGCAGGCCGTGCTCGAGCTGCTCGACGGCTACTGGGTCGATGAAGGCACCGACGCCGCCGGCGCGCCGAAAGGCTACTACCGCTCCCGCGTGCTGGCCGACGACCAGCCCAGCCCGAAGGCGCTGGACATCGCCGTGATCCTGTCGGCCATTCACAGCGCCGGTGCCGCACCGAGGCATGGCGTGGCCGACCCCCGCATGCACGCGACGCTCGCCCGGCTCGAAGCCTTGTTCGATGCGGCCTATGCGATCAACCACGGCCGGCCCGCGAACCGCGGCCCGGCGATGGGCCGCTACCCCGGCGACGTGTACTGCTCCGGCGGCGCCTACTACTTCTCGACGCTGGGCGCCGCCGAGTTCTGCTTCCGCGCCGCGGCGCTGGGCGGCGACGCGGCACGCACCTGGTTCGAGCGCGGCGATGCCTACCTCGCCACCGTGCGCGCCTACACGCCGGCCGACGGCGCACTGTCCGAGCAGTTCGACCAGCACAGCGGCGCGCAGACGTCGGCCAGGCACCTGGCCTGGAGCTACGCCGCCTTCATTTCGAGTGTCCGGGCACGCCGCCTCGCGGCCGAGGCCCCGGCGCCGCGGGGTTGATGGACGCATCGGCGGTGAGTCTTGCCGAGCCGGCGCTGAAGACCGGTGTGGTCCGCCAGGTCGGCGTGCTGCTGGGCGCCTTGCGCAGGTCGGCCGTCGGCAAGACGCTGCTCGCCCTGGCGGCCGGCATCGTCGTCGTGGTCGGGCTCACGGCCTACGGGCAGATCGAACTCAACAGCTGGAACAAGCCCTTCTACGACGCGATCTCGCGGCGCGACCTGGAGGACTTCATCGACCAGCTCGTCATCTTCGCGGTGATCGCGGGTGTGCTGCTGGTGCTGAACGTGGTTCAGCGCTGGCTTACGGAGACCCTGCAGTACAAGTTGCGCGAAGCGCTGGTGACCGACCTGGTGGGCCTGTGGCTGCAGCCACGCCGGGCCTTCTGGCTGCAGGGCAGCGGCCCCATGGGGGCGCACCCGGACCAGCGCATGCACGACGACACGCTGAAGCTGTGCGACCTGTCGGTCGCCCTCGGCGTGGGGCTGCTGCAGGCGGCGATGCTGTTCGGCAGCTTCGCGGGGGTGCTGTGGGTGCTGTCGAAGGACTTCAGCTTCTTCTACGGCGGCCAGGACCATCCGGTGCCGGGCTTCATGCTGTGGGCCGCGATCCTCTACGCGATCGCGGGTTCGCTCATGACCTACTGGGTCGGCAAGGGCCTGATCACGCGCAACGCCGAGCGCTACGCGCGCGAGGGCGAAATGCGCTTTTCGCTGACCCGCATCAACGAGCATCTGGACGGCATCTCCCTGGCCGGCGGCGAGGCCGACGAGAAGCGCCGCGTCGCCCTCCACCTCGGCGAGGTGCTGCGTGCCACGGCGCGCGTCGTGCTCGGCCTGACCAACCTGACCTGGGTCACGGCGGGCTTCGGCTGGGTCACCGTCATCGCGCCCATCCTGGTGGCCGCGCCGCTGTACTTCTCCGGCAAGGTGTCCTTCGGCGGCCTGATGATGGCGGCCGCCGCCTTCACGCAGGCGCAGTCCTCGCTGCGCTGGTTCGTCGACAACTTCAGCGCCATCGCCGACTGGCGCGCCACGCTGCTGCGCGTGGCCGGGCTGCGCCAGGTCCTGTCCACCGACCTGGAGGCACGCCAGAGCGGCAGCCGCATCGCTTACACGGAGAGCGAAGGCGGCACGCTCGAGCTCGAAGCGCTCGAGGTGCGCGCCTGGACCGGCCACGATCGCCTGGACACACCCCACGTCGTCGTGCAGCCCGGCCAGCGCCTGCTGATTCTCGGCGGGCCGGGCGCCGAAAAGACGCTGTTGTTCCGCGCCCTCGCGGGCCTGTGGCCCTGGGGCTCGGGCACCGTGCGGCGGCCGCGCGGCGAGACGATCCACTTCATGCCGCGCGGCACGCCGTACCTGCCGCGCGGCACGCTGGCCGAAGCGCTGACCTACGCGATGGAGCCCGCGCGCTACCCGCGGGAGGCCATGGTGGACGCACTGGCCAGCGTCGGCCTCCAGCGGCTGGAACCCCTGCTGGACAAGACCGGCCGCTGGGAACGCGAGCTCAGCATGGATGAGCAGCTGCGGCTGGGCTTCGCCCGCGTCGTGTTGCAGACGCCGCCCTGGCTGGTGATGGACGAAGCCTTCGGCGCCTTCGACGACGACACGCTGACGCTCATCATCGAGCTCCTGAACGGCCGGCTCGCGGGCACCGGCATCGTCCACATCGGCTCGGCGGGCGAAGCGCACGACCGCGTGTTCACGCAGGTGGTGCGCCTGGTCAAGGTGCCGGAGGTGGAGCCCGAGCCCGACCCCGGCCCCGAGGAGGACTTCGAACCATGAGCCTTCTCGCACACCGCGCGCGCCGGATGCTGCCGCAGTGGATGCTGCTGCTGATGCTCGTGCTGGTCCTGCCCGGGGGGGCCTGGGCCCAGAACTTCGGCTTCAAGCCGCCGGCCGACCCGGACGATGCCGCCGCCCCGGAGCTGATGCGCGACCTGGCGCAGCGCATCGTGCCGGTCTACCGCGACACCGAAGCCGAGTCGTTCCTCGCCAACCTGACGGCCCTGCAGATCGTGAGCGGCACCTACCGCGCCGCCAACGAAAGCAACAAGTCGCTGCGCGCCCGCAACCAGGGCAAGCCCTTCAACGGGCCGGTGGTGCGGGCATTCGTCGACGGCATCTATGCGAACGCGCGCGCCATCGAGGCGAACGAGCGCATGGGCTTTCCGAACGCCTTCGCGCGCGCCTTCCAGGAGCTGTTGGCGCCGCTGGACAACATGCAGGCCGCGGCCGTCATGGCGCGGCTGCAGATTCCGCCGGCCTCTTTGAAGGAGCCGGTGCAGCGCGAGTTCGACCGCTGGCGCGCCCGGGGCAGCGTGCCGCAGGCCGAGGCCATCGAACTCGTGCGCGCCTGGCTCGCCTACGACTCGCGCCGCGCCTACAGCGTGCTGCTGCCCGAGCTGGTGGCGGCGGAGAACCACGTTCGCTACGTGGCGCAGACCGGCATCCGCATCCGCGTGCGGGGCGCCGTCATCCATGCGAGCGTGGTACGGCCGGGCCGCGCCACGGGCCCGCTGCCGGCGTTGCTGCGCTTCACGCTCGATCCCGCCGAGGACGACGCGCACCAGAGCGCCGTCCACGGCTACGTCGGAGTCACGGCCTACGTACGGGGACGCACACCGGACGGCAGGGGCATGGTGCGGCCCTTCATGCGCGATGGGGAAGACGCCGCGGCCGTCATCGAGTGGATCGCCCGCCAGCCGTGGAGCGACGGCCGCGTCGCCATGCTCGGCGACGGCTACTCCGGCTTCGCCGCCTGGGCCGCCGCGCTCAGGAGGCCGGCTCCCCTCAAGGCCATCGCCACCGTCGCGCCGATGGCGCCCGGCATCGACTTCCCGATGGCGGGGCAGATCTACCGCAACAGCATGGTCCGCTGGGTGCAGGAGCATGCGATGGCCGGGACCGTGCGGGCCGAAGGCGATGCCGCCGCCGACGCCGCCGCCGACGCTCGCTGGCAGGCGCTCGACGAGCGCTGGTACCACGGCCGCCGCCCCTACAGGGAGATCGATCGTGTGCTGCTGGGCAGGCGCAACCGCGTGCTGCGCAACTGGCTCGCGCACCCCAGCCACGATCGCTACTGGCGCAAGTTTCTGCCGAGCCCGAAGCAGTTCGCGCAGATCGACATCCCCGTGCTCGGCATCGCGGGCTACTACGGCGCCGAGGCCGGTGCGCTGTATTTCCACCAGGAGCATCGGCGCCACCGGCCGGAGGCCGATTCGACGCTGCTGCTCGGCCCTTACGACGCGAGCACGATCCGGCACGGCACCGCCACCCAACTGCGCGGCGGCACGATCGACCCCGTCGCGCGCGTCGACCTGCCCGCGCTGCGCTATCGCTGGCTCGACCACGTCCTGCGTGGCGCGACGAAGCCTGCGCTGTTGCAGGCCCCGGTCAACTACCAGGTGATGGGGGCCGACGAGTGGCGCCACGTGTCCTCCCTGGATGCGCCGGATCGGACCCGGCTGCGCCTGTACCTCGACCCGCACGAGCGAAACGGCGCCTATGGCCTGTCGGCCTCGCAGGCCGAAGGCCGCGGCAGCGCACGCCTGTCGGTCGATCTGGCCGACCGACGCGACGATCGCACCCCGGGGCCGGCCGCGCTGCGCAGCAGGCAGCTGCCGATGCGCAACAGCATCCGCTTCGTCAGCGATCCGCTGAGCCAGGACACCGAGGTCGACGGCATCCTGCGCGGCGTGTTCGACATCACGCCCTCGCGGCAGGACGTGGACCTCAGCGTTTCGATGTACGAACAGACGGCGAGCGGGGACCACCTGCTGCTCTTCGAGCCCTACGAGTTCCGCGCCAGCTATGCCGGCCACCGCGTGCGCCGCCGGCTTCTGCAGGCCGGCGTGCGCCAATTGCTGCCCTTCACCGCCGAGCGCGCGACCGCGCGCAAGCTGGCGGCGGGCAGCCGCATCGTGCTGGTGATCGGCATCGTGAAGCGGCCGGATCGGCAGATCAACTACGGCAGCGGCAAGGCGGTGAACATGGAGACCATCGCCGATGCGAAGCGGCCCATGCGCGTGCGCTGGCATGGGCGCAGCCACGTCGAACTGCAGACCGGGAGGCCCTGAGGCGCCAGGCCGCGGGCTCTTGACCTGAAGCGAGGATGCCGGTCCGCTTCGCAGGCAGAATCCGCGCTTCAGCGTCACAACCAAGAGAAGAGGCCCTCATGACCGACCTGTCTGCCTATGCCATTACGAAGAAGTGGCCCGCCGCGCATCCGGACCGCCTGCAGCTGTATTCGCTGCCCACGCCCAATGGCGTCAAGGCTTCGATCATGCTGGAGGAGACCGGGCTTCCCTACGAGCCGCACCTGGTCAGCTTCGAGACCCACGACCAGATGTCGCCCGAGTTCCTCTCGCTCAACCCCAACAACAAGATCCCGGCGATCCTCGACCCGAACGGTCCCGGCGGCAAGCCGCTGGCCCTGTTCGAATCGGGCGCGATCCTGGTCTACCTGGCCGACAAGACCGGGCGGTTGATGCCTGCCGACCCGGCCGCCCGCTACGAGACCCTGCAGTGGCTGATGTTCCAGATGGGCGGCATCGGGCCCATGTTCGGCCAGGTCGGCTTCTTCCATAAATTCGCCGGCAGGCATTACGACGACAAGCGCCCGCGCGACCGCTACGTGGCCGAGTCCCGGCGCCTGCTGCACGTGCTGGAGATGCGGCTGGCGGGCCGCGACTGGATCATGGGCGACGACTACACCATCGCCGACATCGCCACCTTCCCCTGGGTGCGCAACCTGGTGGGCTTCTACGAGGCGGCGGAGCTGGTGGAGTTCGAGGCCTTCCCGCACGTGCGGCGCGCGCTGGAGGCCTTCGTCGCGCGCCCCGCGGTGGCGCGGGGCCTGGGCATACCGAGCCGCACGCCGGCGGCCGCCTGAACGCGGGGCCGCGGCCCCAGGGTGTCAGATCACGCCCTGTGCCAGCATGGCGTCGGCCACCTTCACGAAACCGGCGACGTTGGCCCCATCCACGTAGCTGACGGAGCCGTCCTCGCGCTGGCCATGGTGCACGCAGGCGCGATGGATGCCGCGCATGATGTCCAGCAAGCGCGCATCGACCTCTTCGCGCGGCCAGGACAGGCGCATGGCGTTCTGGCTCATCTCCAGTCCCGAGGTGGCCACGCCGCCGGCGTTGCTGGCCTTGCCGGGCGCGTACAGCACGCCGGCTTGCTCGAACACCTGCACTGCGCCGAGCGTGGAGGGCATGTTGGCGCCCTCCGCCACGCAGATCACGCCGTTGGCCACGAGCGTGCGGGCGTCCTGCTCGTCCAGCTCGTTCTGCGTGGCGCAGGGCAACGCGATGTCGACCTTGACGCCCCAGGGCTTCGCGCCGGCGACGAAGTTGGTCTTCGTGCGCTGGGCGTACTCGCTCACTCGGCCGTAAAGGTGGTTCTTCACCTCCGCCAGTTCGGCCAGCTTGGCGGGCGTGAAACCGTCCTCGTCGACGACCGTGCCGCTCGAGTCGGACACCGTGACGACCTTGGCGCCGAGCGCCATCGCCTTTTCCACCGCGTACTGCGCCACATTGCCCGAGCCGGAGACGCTCACGCGCAGGCCCTCGAAGGAGCGGCCCACCCGCTTGAGCATTTCCTCGGCGAAGTAGACCGTGCCGTAGCCTGTCGCCTCGGGGCGGATCAGCGAGCCGCCGAAGGAGAGGCCCTTGCCCGTGAACACGCAGTCGGAGCGGTTGGACAGCTTCTTCATCATGCCGGTCATGTACCCGACCTCGCGCGCGCCCACGCCGATGTCGCCCGCCGGCACGTCCGTGTCGCCGCCGATGTGCCGGAACAGCTCGCTGATGAACGCCTGGCAGAAGCGCATCACCTCGCCCGGGCTCTTGCCCTTGGGATCGAAATCGGAGCCGCCCTTGCCACCGCCCATGGGCAGGGTGGTCAACGCATTCTTGAAGGTTTGCTCGAAGGCCAGGAACTTGAGGATGGATGCGTTGACCGAAGGATGGAAGCGCAAGCCGCCCTTGTACGGCCCGATCGCCGAGCTGTGCTGGATGCGGTAGCCCCGGTTGACGTGCACCTCGCCCCGGTCGTCGACCCAGCTCACGCGAAACTGGATCAGGCGCTCGGGCTCCACCAGCCGGTCGAGCAGCCCGTGCTCGGCGTATTTCGGATGCTTGCCGATGAACGGCCAGAGGCTTTCCATCACTTCGCCGACCGCCTGCAGGTATTCGGGCTGGTCGGGGTTGCGAACGGCCACCTGGGCCAGGAAGTCATGCGCGCTCTGGTATTTCACGTCGTCGGATTCGTTGAGGGGAAAGGCGACGATTCTTGCACGAGCCATGCGGAGGGGAATCCGCAGCGGCGCCGCGGGTTTGTTCACAGCGTCTTCAGATCCAGGCCCCCATGTTGGCTGCCACCAGGCCGGCCTGATCGCCGGACGCCACCATCGATGGCCACATCGGTGCCGGGGGCAGGCTGTCGGCGCCGCCGCGGCCATCGAACACGTTGTTGCCCGCACCGGCGTACAGCGTGTTGTCCAGCGCGTTGCCGGTGCCGTCGATCGCATCGGGCGTGTTGAGCAGGAGGTTTTCGACCTCGGCAGGGAGCACGTAAGTGATGCTGGTGCGCACGATGTCCGTGCCTTCGCCTGCCGATTCCATCACCACGTCGGCGCTGTTGTCGACATAGTAGGCGTCGTCCCCCGGGCCGCCCATCATGACGTCGGCGCCGGCGCGGCCGTCGAGGGTGTCGTTGCCGGCCAGGCCTTCCAGGATGTCTTTGGCAGCGGTGCCGCTCAGGGTGTCATTGCCCGTCGTGCCGCGCATGGTCTGGTTCGAGCTTGCCGCTGCCAGGGCAGCGAGTTGCGCGGCATTCCAGACGGTCCCGTCGGCAAAGCGCACCTGCTCGATGACTTGCGCTGCAAATGCGTTTTGGAGGGTGACAGTGTCGTGAGCGCTGTACGTCAGCACGAGATCGCGATCCCGGCCCATGACGGTCACGCTGGCGGGCGATACATCGGCACCGAAGGACACTGTGTCCACACCGCCGCCGGGTCCCCCGTATTCGTCGATGCTGTCGCGGCCGTCGCCCACGCCGAAGGTATAGAGATCGTTGTCTGCGCCGCCGATGAGGAGATCGTCGCCGGCACCGCCATGGACGGTGTCGTTGCCCTTGCCGCCGTTGAAGATATCGTTGCCCGTCGTGCCATCGAGGACGTTGTCGGCATCACCAGCCGTCCAGTTCATGGCAAGAATTGGCGCCAGGGCCGCGAGAGTGTCGGGCGGCAAGGCGCTTTGCCCGGCGGCCGGCGGCGAGAACCGCGCCATGGCCTGCACCAGGTTGTTGACATTGGACGAGGCCAGTGTCCTGCCGTCGCTCGTGCGAAACTCTTCGACGTTGAGGTTCTCATAGACCAGGTTCGAGTTGATGACGAATCTGTCGTCCGAGCCGACGATGCCGACTTCAAGCGTGCCGTTGAGCTGGCGGAACCACAACTGTTCAAGGGCGATGTCGCTGTCAACGCTGATGGTGTCGGTACCTTCCGCAACGAACTCCTGGATGACATCCGGGCCGCTGCCGCGCCGCAGGACAAAGATGTCATCGCCCACGCCACCGTACAACCAGTCCTCGCCGCTTCCACCGTCGAGAATGTCCGCCCCCTCCCCACCGCGCAGCGTGTCGTTTCCATCGTTGCCCTGCAGGTCGTCGTTGCCCTTGCCCCCATACAGGATGTCGTTGCCCTTGCCTCCCTGCAGGCTGTCGTTGCCGAAGTTTCCGTACAGCGTGTCCTTGCCATCGCCCCCCTGCAAGCGGTCGTCGTCGCTGCCCGAGTACAAGGTCCTGTCGTCGCCGCCGTAGAGCGTGTCATCGCCGGCGCCGCCATCCAGGGTGTCGTTCCCCGCGTAGCCGTACAGGATGTCGTCCCCCGCGCCGCCCCAAAGAACATCGTCCGTGCTGTAGCCCCGGAGCGTGTCGCTGCCTTCGGTGCTCCGGGTGAACATGGCCTTGACGGCGGCAAGGTCCCAGCGGGTGCCGTCGGCGAAACGTATGTGGTCGATCGGGTAACTCGCGCTGCGGTCTCCATCGAGACAGGAGCTCAAGGTGATCGTGTCGGTGCTGCCCCACAGGCTGAGGATCAGGTCATTGATCGAGCGGGTCACGACGATGTCGCCGGGCGCGACGCCCACATCGAATTCGACCGCGTCGGACCGAGCGGCGCTCACGTCGTCGTGATGGATGACGTCCCGGCCCCAGCCGCGGGCGAAGCGGTAGAAGCCCGTCGTTGTGTTGCTGATGTGTTCTACGACGGTCCAGTCCCGAGCAAACTCTTCGGCCTGAACTGGGGCAAATTTGCTGGAGCGTTCATTGCCCTGCATCAATATCAACGCCTCAAGAAGGCCACCGGCTTTGCTACCAGGAGCCGAGGTTTTCGGCACGATGAACGCTTCAGCCGCCATCTGCAGGTTAGCGTATTTCAAGTACGTCGCAACTTCGGTAGTCATTCTTCAATCTCCCTTTTTTTCGGTTTCAATGTCAGGATTGCCGGCGTCACTTAGCGTGTATCTGTTGATCGAACCATCCTCATTCAGCACGTCAACATATCTATAGCCAGGTAAGTCAGAAGGGGCATAGCTCAGGTAGCCCCTTAGATTTCTCTTATCCTGGTGATGCTCCCGGGAGAGGAAAGACCTGATGTATGCGTCACCACCCGCCTCGTCGGGCAGTCCAGCATCTGGCCAGTTCGGATTGGCCCGATTGACCGCTTTGTCGTCAGGTCGCAAGCTGAGCAGCAGCACGCCCTCAACGTTCTCCACTGTTCTGTAAATTTTTGGCCCTGCCGTCTTGCAACGTTCATCGAACAGCGCTTTGGCCGCCTCGTATTTGGCCTTGCGCTCATCGACGATCTGGCTGCGTTCCTGGTGTCTTAGATATGCCGGTCCTGTGAAGACCAATAGGACAATGATCACTCCCATGAGCTTCTGCCACCAACGCGTGAGTAGCCACAAGGCCGCAATGAGAAGAAAAGCAATCAGCCCGACATAGAGCCAACCAAGACTGCGCAGGATGTCCGCGCCGGCGCCAAGCTCAAGCATTGATTTGACTCCCGAGACGTGCGCGCGCTCGGCGTTTGCTATTCAAGCTTCCAACCCGTGAGCGGCATCTGCGATCCATGTTGCCGGCGCTTCCGTCAAGCAAATCGTTATCGTGGTTCTCGCGGGCCAGGGCCGCGCCCTGGTCGTCATCGCCGTAGAAGATTTCGTCCGCTTGTCCGCCCCCGACGATCTGGTCATCTCCTTCGCCGCCGTCGATGAAGTCGCGGCCATGGCGGGCGGGGTCCAACTGGAAACGGGTGGTCCAGGTGGCGCCGAGCCTTCGTTGTCCAACACCTGCCTCAAGCGCTTGCCGTTCAGCAGATCACCGACGCCAGCACCGTTGAAGGTGTAAGTGGGGCTGATGGGAGTTGGGGTGCCATTGACGGGGAGTTCGTCGCGCCCCAGCAGGTTGAAGGCAGTGGCCAGATGGGCCGTCGATGGGGACTGTCCCCGCACATGCACATGCATCCTCTTCCTCATATGCAAGGCCCCGAACCAATGGCTTCGTCATTCGCTGCAAGATGATGCCCCGGGATCTTGTTGGCGACGCTTGTGCAGTAGAACATCCCAATGCCGTGCAGCTCGCCTTTCACCAACGCATCGAGCAGTGCCGGGCTATCGTGCATCCGCGCCTTGTTGATCATGGACTGGCTGGTATCGGGATCGGGCGGCCCCACATGCTCCGCTACTTGATCACTCGTTGCTGGCAGGTCGTTGAACAGGCATAGCGAATCTGCCGCCAACTGCAGGCTGGCGTACTTGAGCCAGGTTGAAGTTTCATCCGTCATTTCATGCTCCCTGAGTTGGACTCAGAACTCTTTCGGCAAACAGGCTTGGTACGACACCTTCCGTCGCTGGTGAGGCGCGACAGCCGTTGGCCTGAGCCTTGCGCGATAGCGCGCGAAGCTGCGTGGAGGAAAGATGGCTTGAAGAAAGCAGCCGACACGAGGAGCATCGGTGCGGCGAAGAGCCTGGTTCAGGCTCCGCAAGGCGCGCGCGGATGCGCGCAAGGAAAGACTCATCAAGATCTCCCTGATCTTTTTCTCTGGTTGATTGCTTTGCGGACGATCGCGCGGAGAGTCGACCGCACCGTCCTTCAGGCCCGCGACGATAGCAATGCGAAGCTTGAACATCAATATCAAGCGCGCTCCGATTCACCCCTCGCGACAATTCATCAGAATTGGCGCTGCGTGTCTGAGTGACTTGACCACCCGGCCCCAAACAAAAAGGGGCCATCGGCCCCTTTGCTGTCTGTCCACGTCGCGTCTACATGCGCCCCTTCCAAGGCACCAGCCTTCGCTCCATCCACCGCATCAGCAGATCGAACAGATAGGCCACCACCCCGATCACCACGATCCCCATGATCACGATGTCCGTGCGCAGAAAGTTCGACGCATTGAGCACCATCTGCCCCAGGCCCATGTTGGCCGCGACCATCTCCGCCGCGACCAGCGTGGTCCAGCCGAAGCCGATGGCGATGCGCATGCCCACCAGGATGTCGGGCAGCGCCGAAGGCAGGATCACGTGGCGGATGACCTGCATGTAGCTCGCGCCCATCGAGTAGGCCGCGTTGATCTGCTCCTGCGACGCACTGCGCATGCCCGAGCGCGCGGCCAGGGCCAGCGGCGCGAAGCAGGACAAGAAGATCAGCAGCACCTTGGGCAGCTCGTCGATGCCGAACCAGATGATGATCAGCGGCAGGTAGGCCAGCGGCGGCAGCGGGCGGTAGAACTCCAGCGGCGGGTCGAAGATGCCGCGTGCCACCCGGCTCATGCCCATCGCGATGCCGATCGGGATCGCCGTCACGCAGGCCAGCGCGAAAGCCGAGAACACCCGGAACATGCTGGCCAGGAAGTGCTGCCACAGCGGCTTGTCGTTGGCCTGGCCGGTGAGGTACTCGTAGAACTGTTGCATCACCGCCTGCGGCGAGGGCAGGAACAGCGGCTTGACCCAGCCCATGTTGGTGACGATGAACCACAGCGCCACGAGGACGATCACGGTGACCACGCTGATGGTCGCGCTCGAGCCCGCGCCCGGCACCTTGAAGGCGCTGGTCTTGAGCTTGGCGCCGGACGCCGCCGCGTGGGCGGCGGTGGTGGCGGCCGGTGGGCTGACTTTCGTCATGGCGACAGGGGCGGCAATGCTGGCCTCAGGCATGGGCGGGCTCCCGATGATGAATGATCTGCAGGACTTCTTCACGCATGCGGATGAACTCGGGCTCCGACTTCACCTTGCGCGAATCGCCGTGCGACAGGTACTGGCGCGAGAAGGGCACGTGGTCGTAGATGTGCGAGATGCGGCCCGGGCTGGGGCTCATCACGATCAGCCGCGTCGCGAGGAACAGCGCTTCCTCCACCGAGTGGGTGATGAAGAACACCATCTTGTTCGACTTGGACCAGGCCTTCAGCAGGATCTCCTGCACCTGCTCGCGGGTGAAGGCATCGAGCGCGCCCATGGGCTCGTCCATGAGCAGGACGGCCGGGTCGCTGGCCAGCGCGCGGGCGATGCCCACCCGCTGCTGCATGCCACCGGAGAGTTCGTAGACCGCGCGGTCGGCGTACTTTTCCAGGCCGACCAGGGCCAGCTTCTCGACCGCGATGCGGTCGCGCTCGGCCTTGGCCATGCCGCCGAGGCGCAGGCCCAGCGCGACGTTGTCGCGCACGTTGAGCCAGGGCATGAGGGCATGCTTCTGGAACACCACGCCGCGGTCGGCGCCGGGGCCGGCCACGGGCTGCCCGTCCAGCAGGATCTCGCCGGTCGAAGGCGGCAAGAAGCCGGCGATGCAGTTCAGCAGCGTGGTCTTGCCGCAACCGGAGGCGCCGAGCGCGACCACGAAGTCGCCGTCGTGCATCTGCAGGTTGACGGGGGCCAGCGCCTGCAGCGTGCCGCCCTTGACGGCGTAGTTGACCGTGAGGTCGCGAATGTCGAGCGTGGGCATGGCCAGTCCTTGACGTTCTTGCCTACTTGGCCGCCATCGCTTTTTCGACGTAGGTCGTGGTCACGAAGCCGCTGTAGTCGGGCTTGACCTCCTGCACACGCCCCTGCTCCTTGAGGAACGCGGCCGTGTTGGCCATCGCCTTGGCCGCGCCGCCGCCCAGCCAGGTGGGGGAGAGTTGCTCGGCGTAGGAGGGGAAGCTGTACAGCGACATCGCGGGACCCACGTCCTTCGGGTCGGCCTTGGTCCACTTGGCCATGGCCTTGGTCTGGGGCGAGTCGGGCGTCCAGCTCTTGCCCGTGGCCTTGTACTCCTCGTTGGCGCGGTTGAGCGCCTTCACGAAGGCGATCATGAAGGGCTCGTTGGCGGCGGCCCACTTGGCATTCACCACGATGCCCTCGAAGGTGGGGGCGCCGCGCTTGCCGATGCTGCCGGAGGTGGCGATGGTCTTTCCGGTGGACTTGATCTTCGAGAGCACCGGGTCCCAGATGAAGGTGGCGTCGATGTCGCCGCGCTCCCAGGCGGCCGCGATCTCGGGCGGGCGCATGTTCATCACGTTGACCGACTTCGCGTCGACCCCCTCCATCTTGAGCCCGGCCATGAGCTGGTAGTGGGCGGTGGAGACAAAGGGCGTGGCGACTTTCTTGCCCTTCAGGTCCTTGATGCCGGTGATGCCGGAGGCGTTGCGCGCGATCAGCGCCTCGGCGTCGGCGATGTCGGCCGAGATCCAGAAGAGCTTGATGTCCTGGCCCTGGCTGGCCGCGGCGGTCAGCGGGCTGGAGCCGGTCTCGCCCATCTGCACGTCGCCCGAGGCCATGGCGCGGATCACGTCGCCGCCGCCCGAGAACATGCGCCAGTTGATTTTGTAGCCGGTGGCCTTCTCGACCTCGCCCGACTCCATCACGAGGCGCAGGGGCACCAGCATGTCCTGGTGGGCGAAGGTCAGCTCCTTGGTCTGGGCCTGGGCGGCGCCACCGAAAGCCAGGGTGGCGGCCAGGGCCGCGCACGAGAGATTGAAACGCCGGGGCAAGCACATGTCGGTTCTCCTGTAGGTGAATCGAATCGGACTGTGCACCCTTCGTCCGGCCGTCCCAAGTGCCAGCCGGGCCCGGGGCATGGAGCCAGGAGATGGGGACTTACCCTTGTTCTGGTGCGAGGCGCACGATGGCGGTGCGAAGGCGGCAGCGCAGGGATCAGGCCGAGCGGGTTCGCCGCATCCAGTACTCGATCGCCTCGAACAATGCCTCGCTCAGCAAGGCCAGCACCGCCGCCGGCAAAGCGCCCGCCACGAGCAGCTCGCGATCGTTCAAGGCCAGGCCGGTCACGATGCGTTCCCCGTACCCGCCCGCCCCGATGAAGGCCGCGATGGTCGCTGTCCCGACCGCGATGGTGGCGGCCGTGCGCACGCCCGCCAGCAGCGTCGGCAGCGCCAGCGGCAGCAGCACGAGGCGCAGGCTTTGCCCGCTGGTCATGCCCAGTGCCGTGCCGGCCTGCCGCAGCCCGGCAGGCACCTCGGCCAGGCCGGTCACGGTGTTGCGCATGATGGGCAGCAGCGCATAAAGCGTGAGCGCGATCAGCGCGGGCAGGGTGCCGATGGCCCCGATCAGCGAGATCAGCACGGCCAGCAGCGCCAGCGAGGGGATGGTCTGCAGCAGGCCGGCGAAGCCGAGCACCACGGCGCGCAGCCGCAGGTGCGGAAACACCAGAATGCCGAGCGGCACGGCGATCACGATCGCCAGCCCGACCGAGATCGCCACCAGCATCAGATGTTGCCGCGTGAGGCGTCCGAGGTCGGGCCCGAAGAGCTTGGCGGCGAAGCCGCGCGCGCCATCGCCGCTGCCGGCAGCCTGCGCGCCGGCGCCGGGGTGCCTGGCCAGGAAGTCGCGCGCGATCACGTCGAAGGCCACGCCCTGCAGTTCGGCACGCGCGTTCATGGCGATCATGGCCCGCTCGTCGATGCGGCCCTCGAGCTTCTGCAGCGCGGCCCAGGCCTGCGGCGCGCGCGTGGGCAGGTCCAGGCGGTGCAGCACCACGGCGTCGTAGCGCGGGAAGTAGGCGCGGTCGTCTTCCAGCACGCGCAAACCCAGGTGCTCGATCTTGGCATCGGTGGTGTAGATGTCGATCACGTCGACCTGCTTCGCGGCGATGGCGTCGTAGGCCAGGCCGTGGTCGAGGCCGGTGGGCTTCTGCGCGAAACCGTATCGCGCGGCCAGGCCCTGCCAGCCGTCGGCGCGGCCGATGAACTCGTTGGACAGGCCCAGGCGCAGATCGGGGTGCCGCGCCAGGTCGCTCAGGCTGCGCACGCCGAGCCGGTCGGCATCGGCCGCGCGCATGGCGAGGGCGTAGCCGTCGTTGAAGCCCAGCGGGATGGCGATGCCCAGGCCCAGCGGCGCGAGCGCGGCGGCCATGGCTTGCCGCGTCATGGGCTGCGGGCTCTTGAGGATCTCCAGCGCCACCGTGCCGGTGTACTCGGCGTAGAGGTCGATGCCGCCCGAGCGCAGGGCCTCGTAGACGATCGCGGTGTTGCCCAGGCCCTGCCGCAATTGAGGCGGGGAGGGCAGGTGGGGCGCGGCGGTCTGGGCGAGCACCTCGGCCAGGATGTAGGACTCGGTGAAGCGCTTGGAGCCGACGCGCAGGCCGGCGTCCTGTGCGAGCGAGGGCAAGGGCAGTGCGGCCAGGAGCAGGGCCAGGCAGGGGAGGGTCAGAAAGCACAGGGTGCACAGGCGGCGCTGGCGGTGCATCCGGCGCAGTGTATAGGTGAGCGTGGCGCGGGAAGTTGGACGACGAGGAGCGGCCGCGCGACAAGGGCTGATGCCTATAGCGGGGCGGGCCGCGACATGAGCGCTTCCGGCGCCTCCAGCGCCTCGCCCATGCGGGCGCGGAACAGCTTGTCGTCGGTGACGCGCAGGCGCCGGCTGATCTCCCGGCCGATGTTCATCTGGATCAGCGCGAACTGGGCGGGGTCGTGCTCGAAGAGGCGCAGCAGGTTGTCGGGCGTGATGCGGATCGCGCTGCAATCCTCGTCGGCGCGGATCGAAGCGCTGCGCGGGAACAGGTCCAGCAGCGCCATCTCGCCGAAGCAATCGCCCTTGCCCAGCCGGCGCAGCAGCAGTTGCCGGTCTTCCCAGCTCTTCATGATGGTCACGCTGCCGCGCTCGAGCACGTACATGCAGTCGGCCATGTCGCCTTCGCGGCAGAAAAAGTCGCCGGCGGCGACCTCGACCACCGGCGCGGGCTCGAGCAGGAACTCGATGGCCGCGGCGTCGATGGCGCCGAAGATCGGCATCTGCTGCATCAATTCGATTCGGGCGGCGAGCATGCGCGTCTCCTGCGCCGGTGGGGCTGCGATCCTAGACTAGATCACACCCTCGAACATCATCACGTCCACCATGTCGCCCGCCGCGACATGGCCCTGCTCGTGGTGCAGCACGACCAGGCCGTTGGCCTCGACCATCGAGCTGAGCACGCCGGAGCCCTGGTTGCCGGCGATGCGCACCGCGGGCTCCGCCCCGGGCACCGGCTCGACGCGGCCGCGCTGGTATTCGGTGCGGCCGGGCTTCTTGCGGATGGCCGACACACTGCGGGCGCGCAGCAGGGGCGGCGGGGCACAGCCGCGCTCGTGGCAGCCCATCATGCGCAGAAGCGCCGGGCGCACGAAGGCCAGGAAGGTCACCATCACCGCCACCGGATTGCCGGGCAGGCCGAAGAGCACCGCCGGGCGTTGCGCCTGCTCCGGCTTGGGAATCAGGCCCACCGCCATCGGCCTGCCGGGCCGCATCGCGACCCGCCAGAAGGCCATGTCGCCCAACTGCTGCATGACGGCGCGCGTGTGGTCGGCCTCGCCGACGCTGACGCCGCCGCTGGTGATGATGGCATCGGCCTCGCCGGCGGCACGGCGCAGGGTCTCGGCGAGGGTATCGGGGTCGTCGCGCACCAGGCCCAGGTCGATCAGCTCGCAGCCCAGGCGATTCACCAGGCCGAACACGGTGTAGCGGTTGCTGTCGTAGACCGCGCCTTCGCGCGGCGCATCGCCGAGGCTCAGGATCTCGTCGCCGGTGGAGAAGTAGGCCACGCGCAGACGCCGCAGCACCGGCACCGCCGGCAGGCCCAGGCTGGCCACCATGCCGAGTGCGGCCGGGCTGAGGCGCTCGCCGCGCAGCAGGGCCGGCTGGCCCTGCATCAGGTCCTCGCCGCAGAGGCGCCGGTTGTCGCCGCGCCGAAGGGCCTTGGCCGGGAAGCGCACCTGGTCGCCTTCGACGAAGCAGAACTCCTGCGGGACCACCGTGTCCAGGCCGGCGGGCATGACGGCGCCGGTCATGATCTTGACCGCGTCGCACGGGCCGAGCGTGCCGCGCCAGGCCGCACCGGCCAGCGCGGTGCCGGCCACGCGCAGCGTCACCGAAGCGTCGCTGGCAGCGTCCGCAGGCAGGAGGGCGCCATCGAAGGCGAAGCCGTCCATGGCCGAGTTGTCGTGCGGCGGCACGCTCACGGGCGAGACGATGTCCTCGGCCAGCACGCGGCCCAGCGCCTCGCGCAGCGGGATGCGCTCGTTCTCGGTGACGGCGGCCGGTGCGGCGAGGCGGGCGAGGAAGGCTTGCACGGCGCCCACGCCGAGGGCCTGGGGGTCGTAGCCGGCCAATGCGGCGGCGATCTCGGCGATGCGGCTCATTCTGGAAAGAGGGATCAGCGCCGCAGGCCCTGGCCTTCGAGCGCGTGCAACTCGGCCAGGGTGTTGGCATTGAAGAAGGCATCGGGCGCATCGCCCGGGCGGTCGAAGGCCACCAGCACCGTGCGGTGCTGGGCGGTCCAGCGGTCGATCTTGCGGCCGCCGTCCTGCGTGAAGCGCACCAGGCTTTCGAGCAGGCCGGCACGCAGCAGGCAGAACACGGGCTGCGGGCGCAGTGCGGCGGCGCCGTCGGCCTCGGCCGCGGCCTCGGGGGCGTTCACCATGGCGATCTCGGCATCGTGTGCCAGCAGGGCTTCGCCCAGGCGCGCGGCCAGGTCCGGTGGGAACAGGGGTGTGTCGCAGGGCACCGTGAGCAGGTAGGGCGTCTCGCAGCGCTCCAGCCCGACGAGGAAGCCGGCCAGTGGCCCGGCATAGTCGGCCAGACCGTCGGGCCAGACCGGCACGCCGAAGGATTCGTAGGCGGCGAGGTTGCGATTGGCATTGATCATTAGCTCGCCGACCTGAGGTTGCAGGCGCAACAAGGCGTGCAGCGCGAGCGGGGTGCCGCTGAAGTTCTGCAGGCCCTTGTCGATGCCGCCCATGCGCGAGCCGCGGCCGCCGGCGAGGATGAGGCCGGTGATCTCTTCCACGGCGATGGCGGTGGGGGTGGCGCTGTTCATCCGCCGATGTAGCTCATCTCGACGCGACGCGCGCCGCCGGCCGCCTCGGTGTCGGGGCCGCGCAGGGCGCGCAGCTCGGAATAGCGGTCGGCGCGGCCCTGCCAGATGTGGCCGATGGCGGAGGCGATCTGTGCATCGTCGGCGCCGCCGCGCAAGAGCGGCCGCAGGTCGTGCCCGCTGCTGGCGAACAGGCACAGGTAGAGCTTGCCCTCGGTGGACAGGCGCGCCCGGGTGCAGTCGTGGCAGAAGGCCTGGGTGACGCTGCTGATCACGCCGATCTCGCCGCCGCCGTCGCGGTACGCCCAGCGCTGCGCGGTCTCGCCCGGCGCGGTGGCTTCGAGCGGCACCAGCGGAAACTCCTCGCCGATGCGGCGCAGCACCTCCGCCGAGGGCAGCACCTCGTCCATGCGCCAGCCGTTGGTGGCGCCTACGTCCATGTACTCGATGAAGCGCAGGACCACGCCGGTGCCGCGGAAGCGGCGGGCCATGGGCAGGATTTCGTCCTCGTTGCTGCCGCGCTTGACCACCATGTTGACCTTGATGGGGCCGAGGCCGGCGGCATGCGCGGCATCGATGCCCGCCAGCACGGCCGCGACGGGGAAGTCGACGTCGTTCATGCGGCGGAACACCGCGTCGTCCAGGCCGTCGAGGCTCACCGTCACGCGCTGCAGGCCGGCGGCCTTGAGCGCGGCGGCCTTGCGGGCGAGGAGGGAGCCGTTGGTGGTCAGCGTGAGGTCCAGCGGCCGGCCCTCGGGCGTGCGGACCGCGGCCAGCTGCTCGATCAGCCCTTCGAGGTTCTTGCGCAGCAGCGGCTCGCCGCCGGTGAGACGGATCTTGTGCACGCCGTGCGAGGCGAAGATGCGGGCCAGGCGGGTGATTTCCTCGAAGCTCAGCAGGGCGCTGTGCGGCAGGTATTGGTAGTCCTTGTCGAAAACTTCCTTGGGCATGCAGTAGCTGCAGCGGAAGTTGCAGCGGTCGGTGACGCTGATGCGCAGGTCGGTGAGCGGGCGCGCGAGCTGGTCCAGCAGCACGCCGGTGGCGGGCACGGCCTGCGCCGGCAGCGGTGCCGCGCGGCGGGCGCGGCCGATCTGCGAGAGGGGAACGACGTGCTTGCTGCTCATGGGGACGGCCAATTTAACCCATCGGGTGCGCCAGTGTAGGCACCCGCGGGGCGCTGCCCTATCGGAAGGATTGAAATTCCTGAAGCACGCTGAAGATGAGAATCGTTATCATTTGGGCATGAACAACAGCGCCACCCTTCCCCGTATCGCCCGGCGGCCCGGGCCGTCTCTGCGGCAGTGGATCGGCTTTGCGATCGTGCTGGCCGGTGTTCTGGTCGCGGCGGCGCAGTTCTGGCACTTCGCGGCCGGGCGTCCCCTGGTGTGGCAGGCCCTGCTGGGCGGCTCGGTGGCGGCACTGGCGACGGCGCTGGGCACCTTGCCGATCGTGTTCTCGCAGCGCCTGTCGGACCGCACGCAGGACACGCTGTTCGGCTTCGGCGCCGGCGTGATGCTGGCGGCCAGCGCCTTCTCGCTGATCATCCCCGCCATCGCCGCGGCCCGGGCGGGCGGGGCGGATGCCTGGGGTGCGGGTGGGATCGTCGGTGCCTCGATCCTGCTGGGCGGGCTGGCGCTGCTGATGCTCGACCGCGTGCTGCCGCACGAGCATTTCGCCAAGGGTGTGGAGGGGCAGGACGCGCGGGTGCTGCGCCGCACCTGGCTGTTCATCTTCGCGATCGCGCTGCACAACCTGCCCGAGGGTTTGGCCATCGGCGTCGGCTACGGCGGCGGGGACGCGCTGCGCGGCAGCGCCCTGGCCACCGGCATCGCGATCCAGGATGTGCCCGAAGGTCTGGTCGTCGCGGCGGCCCTGTTGGCCGCGGGCTACCGCAGGTCCTTCGCGGTGGCCCTGGGCATGGCCTCGGGCCTGGTCGAGCCGGTGGGGGCGGTGCTGGGCGCGGCGATCGTCGGCCAGTCGGCCGCGCTGCTGCCCTGGGGCCTGGGGTTCGCGGCCGGCGCGATGCTTTTCGTGATCAGCCACGAGATCATTCCCGAATCCCATCGCAAGGGCCACGAGGCCTTTGCGACGGGCGGGCTGATGGGGGGCTTCGTGCTGATGATGCTGCTGGACACCGCCCTGGGGTGACGACCGAAGGCGTTCAGCCGTGGCGCACGGCCACGGTCTTGAGCGTGGTGAAGCCGTAGAGCGCCTCGAAGCCCTTCTCGCGGCCATAGCCCGAGGACTTCACGCCGCCGAAGGGCAGTTCGACGCCGCCGCCCGCACCGTAGTTGTTGACGAAGACCTGGCCGCTCCGGACCCGCCTGGCCATGCGGAACTGGCGGGCGCCGTCCTTCGTCCAGATGCCGGCGACGAGGCCGAACTGCGTGGCATTGGCCAGTTCCACCGCCTCGTCCTCGTCGCGGAAGGACATGGCGGCGAGCACCGGGCCGAAGACTTCCTCCTGCGCCAGGCGGTGCGCGACCGGGACGTCGCGCAGCAGCGTGGGCGCCTGGTAGAAGCCGGTCTGCGGTGCCTCGTCCACCACCACGCCCTGCGCCACCATCGGGATGCCGGCGTGCTGGGCATCGGACAGGAAGTCCCACACGCGCTGCTGCTGGCTTTGGCGGATCAGCGGGCCCACGTCCAGGTCCATCGCGGCCGGGCCGACGCGCAGCGCCTCGAAGGCCTGGCCCAGGCGCTCCAGCAGCAGTTCGTAAATCTCGCGCTCGACCAGCACGCGCGAGCCGGCCGAACAGGTCTGGCCCGCGTTCTGGACGATCGCGTTGATCAGCACCGGGATGGCCGCGCCCAGGTCGGCATCGGCGAAGATGATCTGCGGGCTCTTGCCACCCAGCTCCAGCGTGACCGGGCAGTGCCGCTCGGCCGCCACCTGCTGGATGAGCGTGCCCACCTTGGGGCTGCCGGTGAAGCTGATGTGGTCGATGCCCGGGTGCCGCGCCAGCGCGTCGCCCACCTCGTGGCCGTAGCCCGTCACGATGTTGATCGCGCCGGGCGGGAAGCCCGCCTCGGCGGCCAACTGGGCCACGCGGATCAGCGACAGGCAGGCGTCTTCCGAGGGCTTGACCACGCAGGCGTTGCCGGCGGCCAGCGCGCCGCCAACGCTGCGGCCGAAGATCTGCATCGGGTAGTTCCAGGGAATGATGTGCCCGGTGACGCCGTGCGGCTCGCGCCAGGTGAAGACGCTGTAGCCGTCCTGGTAGGGGAGGGTCTCGCCGTGCAACTTGTCGCAGGCGCCGGCATAGAACTCGAAGTAGCGCACCAGGGCCAGCGCGTCGGCGCGGGCCTGCTTGACCGGTTTGCCGCAGTCGCGCTGTTCCAGCAGGGCGAGTTCGTCGGCGTGCTCGGCGATCTTCTGCGAGAGCCTGTAGAGAAGCCGGCCGCGTTCGGCGGCGCTCTGCTTCTGCCACGCCGTCTCGAAGCAGTGGCGTGCGGCGCGCACCGCGGCATCGATGTCGGCGGCCGTGCCGCGCTGGAGTTCGTCGAAGGGCTGGCCGTCGGAGGGGTCGAGGACGGGGAGGGTGCGGCCGGAGGAGGAGGGGACGCTTTCGTTGGCGATGTAGTGGAGCTGCATGGCCGAAATTGTGCGCGAAGCGCCGGGCCGGCGCGCGCGCGGTCCCTCAGCGGTTCGCGGCCCCCTTCGGCAGCGCCTTCAGCGCATTGAGCATGCGCTCCACGTGCTTGTCCGGGTTGAGGTTCTGGTAGTAGTAGGCCACGGTGCCGTTCGGCGCGATCACGTAGGACAGGCGGTTGGCGAAGTCGGGCCGGGTCTGCATCACCGCGTCGAAGCCCTCGATGACGGCCTTGGCCTGGTCGGACGCGACAGGAAACTTGCTCTGGCACTGCTTGACCGAGAAGTCCTTCAGCGTGTCGATGTCGTCGGCCGAGACGCCGATCACCGAGGCACCGATGGCCTCGAACTCGCCCATCGCCTCGGCGAAGGCATGGGCCTCGATGTTGCAGTCGGTGGTGCCGGCCGCCGGAAAGAAGTAGACCACCACGGGCCCCTTGGCCAGCGCTTCCGACAGGGAATAGCGGAAGGTCTTGCCACCCAGTGCCGCGGTGGCGGTGAACTTGGGCACCGCGTCGCCGATGTCCAGGGCCGCCATGGCCGGAGAAAGGGCCAGGGAGGCCAGGGTTGCCAGGGAAAGACTGGCGAGACGGGCGAGAATCCGGCAGGTCATGATGTAACTCCGGGAAGAGGCATCGCGAAATTCTAGAGCCGCCACGGCAGGCCGGCAGAATCGAAACCGGCGAGCGCCGGGCCGCGTACACGGAACAACAGCAAGGACAGGAAAGATCATGAACGCATGGGGACGTCTGCTGCGCACGGCGCTGCTGTGCCTGCTGGCCGCCGGGCTCGGGGCCTGCGGCTCGCTGCCGCCGGCCAGGGAGCGGCCGGTCCAGAACGCGGCACCGGTTGATCCGTCGACCACGCTGGCCAAGGTGGTGGCGGCTTCCACGCCGCCGGGCGAGCACTCCGGCTTCCGCCTGATGCCGCTGGGCGTCTACTCGCTCGACGCGCGCATCCAGCTGGCCCAGCGCGCGGAGCGCTCGCTGGTGGTGCAGTACTACCAGCTCGAGAACGATGCCGTCGGCCGCCTGTTGATGCGCTCGCTTCGCGAAGCCGCGGCGCGGGGCGTCAAGGTGCGCGTCATCGTCGATGACCTCTACACGGCGAAAAGCCAGTACCTGCTGCTCGCGCTGTCGCAGACGCCCAACGTCGAGGTGCGCCTGTTCAATCCCTTCTGCTGCGGCCGCGACGGGTTTCTCCAGCGCTTCGTCGCGTCCCCGCACGAGATCTACCGCCTCAACCATCGCATGCACAACAAGCTGTTCATCGCCGATGGCGTGATGGCCGTGGTGGGCGGCCGCAACATCGCCGACGAGTATTTCGTGCTGAGCGAGGCGCAGAACTTCATCGACATGGACGCGGTGGTGGTGGGCCGCGTGGTGCCGCAGCTGGCGTCCATCTTCGACGCCTACTGGAACAGCGAGCAGGTCTGGCCCATCGAGGACATCGTGCGCGGGGAGGGCGGCAGGACGCCCGGCACCGCCGAGTTCGACGCCTGGATCGGCATGGCTGCGCCGCCGCCCCGGATCGTGTTGCCGCCGGTCGACATCCTGGGCTATGGCCCGATCAGCGAGGAACTGGACGCAGGGCGCATGGGCCTGCTGTGGGGCACGGCCAGCGCGGTCGCCGACCCGCCGAGCAAGCCCACGACGATGACGGCGGCCCAGGCCCTGTCGACCAGCGTCACGATGCGGATCTGGGAGCGCCTGCTCGAGGCCAGGCAGGAGGTGCAGATGACCTCGCCCTACCTGGTGCCGGGCGAACAGGGCATGGCCGCCTTCGAGGCGCTGGGTCGGCGAAAGGTCAAGCTGGTGCTGCTGACCAATTCGCTGGCCGCCAACGACGAGCCGCTGGTCCACACGGGCTACATGCGCTATCGGGAACGTCTGCTGAAATCCGGCGCCGACCTCTACGAGCTGAGCCCGGAGCGCACCATGGCGAACAAGCGCTTCGGCTCCTTCGGCAGTTCGCTGGGCCGCCTGCATGCGAAGACCGCGGTCATCGACCGCTCGCGCATCCTGCTCGGTTCGGCCAACCTGGACCCGCGCTCGGCCACCCAGAACACCGAGATGGGCCTGCTGGTCGACAGCCCGCAATTGGCGCGCGAGTTGCTGCGCGTGATCAACGTGAGCCGGGTGCAGAACTCCTATCGCGTGCGCCTGGCCAAGGACAGCGGCCGGCTCGAATGGCTGACCAACGACGGCGAGAAGGAAATGGTGCTGACCTCCGAGCCGGAGGCGACCTTCTTCCAGCGTTTCTACAACAGGCTGATCGCGCCGATCGTGCCGGAGATGCTGCTGTAGCCAGGCGTGCATGGCCTGGACTGGCCGTTGTGCGGCGCCCCTGGCCGCGCTGACCGGCATGCGCGCAGGCGAGGAGCAGAACGACTTCATGATCCTCTTCGACGACTACCGCAAGTTCGGCGGCACCGTCGCGCCACACGGCAGCGCGGTACGGCATGCAGTTCGGGCCCGCCACGCAGGCCCCCACCGGTGTTCCAAGGGCTGTCGTCACCCGAGGTGCGGCATGCGCTGCTGGCGAAATTCCGCGCCGCGCGGGAGGCTGCGGCTGCAGCCGCGGCCGAACTCTTGTAATCTGGCCTCCCTTCCCCAGATGGACGTCATGAACGCTACCCAATCCCCGGCGCCCAAGACCGACCTGGCGGTGACGCACGTGCTCGCCCAGCTCCTGGAGCGGCTCGAGCACAGTGCCGTGCCAGTGGGGGCCGAGCAGTATCGATCGGTCGTGATGCACCTCGTCGACGAGTTCCGCGACGTCGCCCCGGGCGACGGCCTGGGCAAGCTGCTGGATGCCTATCCGGCGGCCGCCGAGGTCTATGAAAACCTCAACTACCAGCATGCCGGCCTGTGCCGCTCGGGCCTGGACGCCGCGCTCGCCGCCGAGCTGGCAGCCAAATCCGCCATCGAGCGTGCCAGGCGCCGTGCCGAACCGGACACCGCCCATGGCCAAGGCTGAAGTCAAGACCGCCATCGTCGCCGATGGCCTGCGCTACAAGGCCAAGGCCTCGGGCTCGCCGTTCCGGGCCTCGGCCTCCTTCAGCGGGGCGACCATGTCCTGCTTCCTCTGCGGCAAGCACCGCGTGCGCTCCCAGATGCGGACGCGCCAGTTTCTGGGCAAGTCGCAGACTGTCTGCGCGCCGTCGTGCAAGGCCCTGGAAGCGCTGGAAAAAGAAGCTGCTTCGTGACGATTTGGCGACCCAACCGGCCAATTTGATTTGCCTGGGCAAATCAACTACCAAAAGAGCGCGAATCGATCTACAGTTGGAAACAACTGATGTAATTCATTACATCAATACCAAAGTTTTCACTTGTGGTCGTTAAATGCGTTCACTTAAAACCATTCACCGATATTGGCTGGGGCACGTCCTTCGCGGCCGAAGGGGTGGTGTTTCATGAGCCGGCTACCGCGCCGCGTGGTCATGCAGGTCGTCAAGCGCTCGGGCGGCGCCACGCACCATGTTGAATTCACCATGGACGACAACTTCGCCGAACGCCTGCGGCAACTGCGTTCGCTGGTGCCGCCCCTCAATGCCTTGAATCGTCAGCGTGACCTGGTGATCGACAAGGTGCGCGTGCGCCTGCCCTCCGCGGTGTGGCGCCTGGGTGGTGAAGAGGCGGCACAAGTCGACGGCTCCTGCATGGTCATTGCCGCCGAGGGCTTCTTCAATTGCGGTGGCAAGGACCGCAGCACCAAGGAAAAGCTGGTCACCTATACCTTCCCCATCGCACGGCTCCTTGAATTGCACGCCGAACGCCCCGCGGGCGAGACCTTTTTCATCCGCGACGGCGTCTTCACCAACGACGAGCCCGCCGATTCTTCGGCCGGACGCTGGGTGGCCTCGCTGCATGAGAAGGTGGAGGCGCGCGTGCCGGACGCCCCTTCCGACTTCGACACGCTGCAGGGCGTTCCGCTTCGCACCGAGCAGGGCGTGCTCCCGGAGCACCGCGCCCGCCTCAACTGAGACGCCGGCGGGCCCCCGCCGGCGCCCCTCGTCCCTTTCTACTGAAGCCTGACCTCGACCCGCCGCGCCTCGGCCGGCGGCCCGTCGGCCTGGGTTTGCGCGGGCTTGGCCAGTTCCACCTTGTCTTCCGGCACGCCCGCCATCCTGAGCGCGGCGCTCACTGTCATGGCCCGCTGCCTGGCGAGATCGGCGTTTTTCTCCGGATCGCCGGTGGCATCGTGGAAGCCGCTGACCAGCACCCGGCCGCCGCCCTGCGCCGCCTTGGCGATGTCGGCCAGCGCCGCGCTCGCGCCGGGCGGGACTTCCGCGCTGGCGCTCGCGAAGTAGAACTTGACGACGCCGTTCTCGGTCTTGATCGAGGCACCTGCTTCGCCGGCAGCCGCGGCCGGCGAGGCCGCGGGTGCAACTGCGGGTGCGGCCGCCGGCGCGACCGCGGGCGCCGGCGTCGCGGGCGGCGCAGTGGCCGCGCCCGCGTCGCCGGCATGGAACTTCACCACCAGCGGCACGATGAGCAGCGCCACGATGTTGATGATCTTGATCAGCGGGTTCACCGCCGGGCCGGCCGTGTCCTTGTAGGGGTCGCCCACCGTGTCGCCGGTGACCGCGGCCTTGTGCGCCTCGGAGCCCTTGCCGCCGTGGTGGCCGTCTTCGATGTATTTCTTGGCGTTGTCCCACGCGCCGCCGCCGGTGCACATGGAGATCGCGACGAACAGGCCGGTGACGATGGTGCCCATCAGCAGCCCGCCCAGCGCCTTCGGGCCCAGCAGCAGGCCGACCAGGATCGGCACCACCACCGGCAGCAGGCTGGGAATCATCATCTCCTTGATCGCGGCGCCGGTCAGCATGCTGACGGCACGGCCGTATTCGGGCTTGCCGGTGCCTTCCATAATGCCGGGGATCTCGCGGAACTGGCGGCGCACTTCCTCCACCACCGAGCCGGCCGCGCGGCCCACCGCCTCCATCGCCATCGCGCCGAAGAGGTACGGGATGAGGCCGCCGATGAAGAGCCCCACGATCACCATCGGCTCGCTCAGGTTGAAGCTGATCGCCTGGCCGTAGGTCTCGAGCTTGTGGGTGTAGTCGGCGAACAGCACCAGCGAGGCCAGGCCGGCCGAGCCGATGGCGTAGCCCTTGGTCACGGCCTTGGTGGTGTTGCCCACCGCGTCCAGGGGGTCGGTGATGTCGCGCACCGCGGCGGGCAGTTCCGACATTTCGGCGATGCCGCCGGCGTTGTCGGTGATGGGCCCATAGGCGTCCAGGGCCACCACGATGCCGGCCATGCTCAGCATCGCCATCGCCGCGACCGCGATGCCGTAGAGGCCGGCCAGCATGTAGGAAGCCAGGATCGCGATGCACACGAAGATCACCGGCCAGGCGGTGGAGCGCATCGACACGCCCAGCCCTGCGATGATGTTGGTGCCGTGCCCGGTGGTCGAGGCCTGCGCGATGTGTCGCACCGGCGAGTACTGCGTGCCCGTGTAGAACTCCGTGATCCACACCAGCGCGGCCGTCAGCGCCAGCCCGACGAAGCA
Organism: Variovorax defluvii; assembly: GCF_039541515.1. Lineage (NCBI taxonomy): Bacteria > Pseudomonadati > Pseudomonadota > Betaproteobacteria > Burkholderiales > Comamonadaceae > Variovorax > Variovorax defluvii. The sequence continues at coordinate 35,095 of NZ_BAABGJ010000007.1, read as the reverse complement.
GGCGCCGAAGAGCTTCAGCTGGCTGCCCGAGGCCGCGATCGCGTTGTCGGGAATGATCCACTGCGTGACGAACCAGAAGGCGATCAGCGACAGGATGCCTGCCACCGCCAGCCCCTTGTAGAGTGCCGGCATCACGTTGACCATGCCCGGCGAGGCCCGCACGAAGAAGCAGCCGATGATGGAGGCGATGATCGACACGCCGCCCAGCGCCAGCGGGTACAGCACCGCGTTGACGGGCGCCGCGGCGACCATCAGCGCGCCCAGCACCATCGTCGCGATGAGTGTGACGGCATAGGTCTCGAAAAGGTCGGCCGCCATGCCTGCGCAATCGCCGACGTTGTCGCCCACGTTGTCGGCGATCACCGCCGGGTTGCGCGGGTCGTCTTCCGGGATGCCGGCTTCCACCTTGCCAACCAGGTCGGCACCGACGTCGGCGCCCTTGGTGAAGATGCCGCCGCCGAGTCGGGCGAAGATCGAAATGAGCGAAGAGCCGAAGGCGAAGCCGATCAGCGGGTTCAGCAGGGTGGACAACTTGACGTTGGGCATGAGTTGCCCGTTGCCGACCAGGACCCAGTAGAAGACGGTGACCCCCAGCAGCCCCAGTCCCACCACCAGCATGCCGGTGATGGCGCCGCCGCGAAACGCGACGTCCAATGCCGGCCCGATGCCCTGCGTGGCCGCCTGCGCGGTGCGCACATTGGCGCGCACGGAAACATTCATGCCGATGAAGCCGCACGCGCCCGAGAGGACGGCGCCGACCACGAAGCCGATGGCGGTGGTGACATCCAGGAAGATGCCGATGAGGATGGCCAGCACGAGGCCCACGATGGCAATGGTGCGGTACTGCTTGGCCAGGTAGGCGGCCGCGCCGGTCTGGATGGCCGCCGCGATCTCCTGCATTCGGGCGTTGCCCGCGTCTTTCGAAAGAATCCAACTGCGCGCCCAGAAGCCATACACCACGGCCAGCAGGCCGCAGACGATGGCGAGGACCAGAGGGGTGTTGCCCATCATGCCTTGCTTCTCCATTCGATCATTGACTTGTGGAGACGAAGGCAGGCTCGTGCGCAACGCGTACGGGTCGATGCCTTCGCCGCGTTGCTTCCTCGGGGGGACCGATTGGCCAACGGGGGCAATTTACAGGCAAATCTCACGATCTGTGCGACCGGGCCGTGACACGGAAAGTAAACTTCGGGTTTGTCCCCATCCCGCTAACACTTATCCACTACAGAAGACCGTCCTATGTCACTCGGCCTCGTTTCCCCCGGTAAGAACGCTCCCGATGCCTTCAACGTCGTCATCGAGATCCCGATGAATGCCGATCCCATCAAGTACGAGGTCGACAAGGAGTCCGGCGCGATCTTCGTCGATCGCTTCATGACGACGGCGATGCACTATCCGACGAACTACGGTTACGTGCCGCAGACGCTGTCGGGCGACGGCGACCCGGTCGACGTGCTGGTCATCACGCCCTACGCGCTGGTGCCTGGCGTGGTGGTGCCCTGCCGGCCGCTGGGCATCCTGATGATGGAGGACGAAGCCGGTGTCGACGGCAAGGTGCTGGCCGTGCCCACCGACAAGGTGCTGCCCATCTACAGCCACTGGAAGAAGGTGGAGGACGTGAACCCCATGCGCCTGAAGGCCGTCACGCACTTCTTCGAGCACTACAAGGACCTGGAGCAGGGCAAGTGGGTGAAGGTGCTCGGCTGGGAAGGCATCGATGCCGCCAAGAAGGAGATCATGGACGGCATCGCGAACTACAAGAAGAAAGACTGAGAAGCGGGCCGAGAAGGTGTCTCGGCCGCGCTCTGTACAAGCCTCCTGCGCACCCCGCGCAGGTCACTGGAATTGCGGTCTTTGGCAGAAAGGACATTCGGCGTGAGATGGCGATTGGTGTGCCTGGCCCTGGCCTGCGTGACCGCGAACGCCCAGGCGGCCTGGTTCACGGTGACCGGCAGCCCGACCGATCCATCCGTCGACACCGTGCAGGTCGACCCCGTGGCCATCGACGCCACCGGGCCGCTGAAGACCATGTCGGTGCGCGTGAGCCGCGCCCAGGACCGTACCAACTGGGAAGGCGTGCCCTACCGTTCCTATGAGTCTCGCGTGCGCTTCAATTGCCGCGTCCGCAAGGCCCACTATCTGCAAGCCGACTTCTACAGGGCGCCGCTGTGGCAGGGCGAGCCGCACCAGCGAACCGATTACACCGGCAACCCGCGGCCCATGCTGTTCCTGGATGCGCGGCCCAATCCCAGCGAGCGCATCGTCCGCGCGGCCTGCCGGGTGGCGACAGGCTGAGCCAGCGCCCGGGCGCCGCGAAACGTGATCTCCATTTTCCGGGGCCGGGTCCTGCCGGCTTCCGAGACATACGCCGGCGGCTCGGCCGCTCGGGCCGTGCACAATCGGGCCCAATCCTAGCCAAAGAGCCAAAAGAACCTGTCCCAGGGAACCGTCGTGTGCTGAGATTTACCTTCGTCTTCGCCTTCGTCGTGGCGGCATGCGCCTTGGTCGCCCTCGAAAAGTACCGCAGTGAGGAACTGCAGGCACGTCGCACGGCGGAGCAGGTCGAACTGCTTCAGCGCCTCGAGGCATTGGATCGCCCCTCGGTCGCGCGCCTGGTGGCGGAGTGGCGCATGACCTATCCCGAGCCCAGTGCCGACCGCATCGGAGAGCTGCGCGACCTCGTCAGGCAGTTGCAGTCCGATCCCACCTCGATCGAGGCGCCGCCTTATTCGCCTTGACGATGCGCTGCGCGGCTATCCCTTCGCCGCCGCCTGCTGCGTGAAGGACAGCACCAGGAAGTCCACGAAGGCCCGCACCCGGGCCGCCATCTGGTGCTGCTGCGGGTACACCGCGTAGATGTCCGCATCCGGCGTGAAGTACTGCGGCAGCACCTGCACCAGGCGGCCGGTGCGCAGGTAGCGCTCGATGTCCCACTCGGCACGCATCAGGATGCCGTGCCCGTCCAGGGCCCAGTTCACCGCGATCTCGCCGTCGTTGGTGGACAGGCTGCCCCGGGTCTTGACCGCCTCGGTGCGCGCGCTGCGGCCGCGGCCGCTGGCGAGGCGCCAGACCCCGTAGGCCTCTTCCCCCTGGCGAATGCCGATGCAGTTGTGCCGGGCCAGGTCGCTCGGCACCTTCGGCGTGCCGCGCCGCGCCAGGTAGGCCGGCGCCGCGCACAGCAGGCGCCGGTTCGGCGCGATGTGCCGGGCGATCAGCCGGCTGTCCGGCGGGGCGCCGAAGCGCACGCAGACGTCGAACAGATCCTCGGTCGGCGCGGGCGGGTTGACCGAGAGCTGCAACTGCACCTCCACCTGCGGGTACTTGCGCGCGAAGCGCGAGATCAGCGGCGCCACGTGGCTTCGGCCGAAGCCCAGCGTGGCGTTCACTCGCAGCAGGCCCTGCGGTGTGGCCTTGGACGCGCCCAGCATCTGCGCCATGCCTTCGATCTCGCCGAGGATGAGGCGCGCGCGTTCCAGATACAGCTCGCCCTCGGGCGTGAGGCTCATGCGGCGCGTCGTCCGGTTGACCAGCGGCACGCCGATGCGCGACTCCATCAGCGCGAGGTGCTTGCTCACCGCTGGCGTGGTGATGCCGAGCTCCCGCGCGGCGGCGCTCAGGCTGCCGGCGCTGGCGAGGGTGGAGAAGAAGCCGAGGTCGGCCGGCGCGATGGCCGGTGCCATGGGAGTGGCCATGGGCGGGGTCACTGTTGAATTCAGGTTAACGATGGCTTCACTTTAGCGCCGTGCAGCAGAAGCGTCGACTTCCTACAGTCACCCACACGGCAGCCCCTTCGACCACCCTTCACATCCATCGAGACCCACCCATGAAGACGTACAAGATCGCAACCATTCCCGGCGACGGCATCGGCAAGGAGGTTGTTCCCGCCGGCCAGCAGGTGCTGGAAGCCGTCGGCGCCGGCAGCGGCTTGCGATTCGAGTTCCAGAACTTCGACTGGGGCGGCGACTACTTCCGCGAGCACGGCGTGATGATGCCGGACGACGGCCTCGATGCGCTGCGCGAGCACGACGCGATCCTGTTCGGCTCGGCGGGCGACCCGCACATCCCCGACCACGTCACGCTCTGGGGCCTGCGCCTGAAGATCTGCCAGGGCTTCGACCAGTACGCCAACGTGCGGCCCACGCGCATCCTGCCTGGCATCGACGCGCCCCTCAAGCGCTGCGGCCCGGACGACCTGAACTGGGTCATCGTGCGCGAGAACTCGGAGGGCGAGTACTCGGGGGTCGGCGGCCGCGTGCACCAGGGCCACCCGATCGAAGCGGCCACCGATGTGAGCATGATGACCCGCGCCGGTGTCGAGCGCATCATGCGCTTCGCCTTCAGGCTGGCGCAGTCGCGGCCCCGCAAGCTGCTGACCGTCATCACCAAGAGCAACGCCCAGCGCCACGCGATGGTGATGTGGGACGAGATCGCAGTGCAGATCTCCAGGGAGTTCCCCGACGTCACCTGGGACAAGGAACTCGTCGACGCATCGACGGCCCGCATGATCAACCGCCCGGCCTCGCTCGACACCATCGTCGCCACCAACCTGCATGCCGACATCCTGAGCGATCTGGCCGCGGCGCTGGCCGGCAGCCTGGGCATTGCGCCCACCGGCAACATCGATCCGGAGCGCCGCTATCCGTCGATGTTCGAACCGATCCACGGCTCGGCCTTCGACATCATGGGCCAGGGCCTGGCCAATCCCGTGGGCACTTTCTGGTCGGTCGTGATGCTGCTGGAGCACCTGGGCGAGAACGAGGCGGCCGGGCGCGTGATGCAGGCGATCGAGAAGGTCACGGCCGACACATCGCTGCACACCCGCGACCTGGGTGGCACGGCGACGACCGCTGATGTCACTCGTGCCGTGTGCGCGCTGGTGAGCGGCGGCGTCCAGCGCAAGGCGGCCTGATCCCGGCGCGGAGCTGGTGTTCGCACCGACCCCTTGCGCCACCGTGGCGCGGGCGCGATCGGGGCCACGCGCACCTGCCTGCATTCATTCATGCGCACGAACACGGAGACAAACCATGAAGACATCTGACTTTCCCCGCGCCCTCGCGGCCATCGCATTCGGCTTCGCCGCCTCGCTGGCCGCGGCGCAGGCCTGGCCCGCCAAGCCGATCACGCTGGTCGTGCCCTTTCCACCGGGCGGCAGCTCGGACGCGCTGGCGCGTGCCATCACCACGCCGCTGTCGCAGAGCCTTGGCCAGCCGGTGATCGTCGAGAGCAAGCCCGGCGCGGGCGCGACCGTCGGTGCCGACTACGTCGCCAAGGCGAAGCCGGACGGCTACACGCTGCTGATGGGCGCGGTGCACCACACCATTGCCACCAGCGTCTACCGCAAGCTGCCCTACGACTTCGAGAAGAGCTTCGCGCCCATCAGCACGGTGGCACTCGTGCCGAACGTGCTGGTGGTGAATGCGAAGTCGCCGGCCACCGACGTGAAGAGCCTGGTCGCGCTGGCGAAGTCCTCCCACGACAAGCTGTCGTATGGCTCGAACGGCAACGGCACTGTGCAGCACCTGATCGGTACGCAGTTCTCCGGCATCGCCGGCGCCGAGTTGCTTCACGTGCCGTACAAGGGCAGCGCGCCGCTGACGACCGATCTGCTCGGCGGGCAGGTCGACATGTCCTTCGATACCCTGACGCCGCTGCTGCAGCACATCAAGGCCGGCAAGCTGCGTGCGCTGGCCGTTACCACCGCGAAGCGCTCGACTACATTGCCCGACGTGCCGACCTTGGCGGAAGCCGGCTTCAAGGACTTCAACCAGGGGACCTGGTTCGGCATCCTCGCGCCGGCGGCGACGCCCCCGGAGGTGATCGCCAGGCTCAACGCAGAGATCGTGAAGATCATCCAATCGCCGGAGTTCAGGAAGCGCATGGAGGAGATCGGCGCCGAGCCGGTGGGCGACACGCCGGAGCGGATGGCGGCCCAGATCAAGGAGGACACCGCGAAGTACGCCAGGCTGATCAAGGACGCCAAGGTGTCGATCGAGTGAGCGGCTTGGCCTGTGGGCGGTGCCACGCTCGCGCACCGCATCCCAGGAGCCGCGATGACGATCGAACTGAAGAAGGAAAGCCGCCAGGAGGCCATCGCCTCGATCGAGCGCTACTTCACTCCCCCTTGAGCTGATCCAGGAACCACCGCCCCGCCGGCCCGGGCGGCGCCTCGCGTCGGTACACGGCGAACATCGAGATCGGCGGCATGTGCGGCTGGAAGGACTCGACCTCCAGCTGCACCAACTGGCCCGAGGCCAGGTCCTCCCGCACCATCGCCAGGGGCATGTGGCCCCACCCGAAGCCGGCGCGCAGGAAGGCATGCTTGGCGCCCAGGTCCGCCAGGCGCCAGGTGAGAGGCGACAGCACGCCGAAGTTGCGGCCCTCGCTGAGCGTGCTGCGGTCGGTCAACACCAGCTGCACATGCTGCTCGAGCTCGCGCTGCGGAACGACGCGGCGGCCGGCCGCGAGCTGGTGGACGGGCGCGGCGACCGTGACCATCGGCACGTCGAGCAGCTTTTCGGACATGAAGCTTTCGGGCACCAGGGGCAGGGTGCCGATGATGCCGATGCGGCAGCTGTCGTTCTGCACCAGCTGCACCACCGCCCCCAGCGCCTCCACGTAGAGCCGCAAGGGCGTGTGCGGAAAGGCCGCGCGGAAGAGGCCGACGCCGACGGTGAGCGAGGCCATCGGGTACATCACGTCCACCACGACCGAGAGTTCGGGCTCCAGCCCCTCCGCGATGGTGCGGGCCTTGGCCTTGAAGCTGTCCATGCCACCGGCCACGGTGCGCGCCTCGGCCAGCAGCACCCGGCCGGGCTCGGTCAGGCGCGGGTAGCGGCCGCTGCGGTCGAAGAGCTGCACCTGGATCTGCGCCTCGAGGTTGGCCAGGGTCTGGCTGACCACCGACTGCGCGCGCCGCAGCCGACGGCCTGCCGCCGAAAAGCTGCCTTCCTCCGCCGCGGCGATGAAAGTGCGCAGCTGGTCCATGGAGACGGCGTCGAGCATCTATCGTTCCTTTGGATGGGTTCCATCGAAAGATATAGGCTTCCACGATGGGAGTCCAGCGCCTACCCTCGGACCATCTGTTGCATCAACCCGGAAGACTTTCCCATGCCCAAGGTTCTCGTTCTCTACTATTCCTCCTACGGCCACATCGAGACGATGGCGCAAGCCGTTGCCGAAGGCGCGCGCAGCGCCGGCGCGCAGGTCGACATCAAGCGTGTGCCGGAAACGGTGCCGCTGGAGGTCGCCAAAGCTTCGCACTTCAAGCTCGACCAGGCCGCGCCGGTCGCGACCATCGAGGAACTGGCCAACTACGACGCGATCGTGGTGGGCACCGGCACCCGCTTCGGCCGCATGTCCTCGCAGATGGCGGCCTTCCTCGACCAGGCCGGCGGCCTGTGGATGCGCGGCGCGCTCAACGGCAAGGTCGGCGGTGCGTTCAGCTCCTCCGCCACGCAGCACGGCGGGCAGGAGACCACGCTGTTCTCGATCATCACCAACCTGCTGCACTTCGGCATGACCATCGTCGGCCTGCCGTACAGCCACCAGGGCCAGATGAGCGTGGACGAGATCGTCGGTGGCGCGCCCTACGGCGCCACCACCGTCGCAGCCGGCGACGGCTCGCGCCAGCCCACCGCGATCGACCTGGCCGGCGCGCGCCACCAGGGCGAGCTGATCGCGAAGACCGCGGCCAAGCTGTTCGGCTGAGCCCGCGCTATTCGCACAGGCGGCGGATCTCCGGCGGTATCGGCACCGCGCGGATGCCGCCGCCTTCGCGTTTGGCGGCGAAGATCCGCACCTCCTCGCACTCGAGGATGAGGTCCTCGCCACGCTTCATGCGGTAGGTCTGCAGAAAGCTCTTGTCGCGCCATTCGGGAATCGCCACCGCGATCTGCAGCGTGTCGCCGTAGCTCGCGCTCTTGACGAAGCGGGTGTGGGTGTCGACCAGCGGCGTGCCGATCACGCCCAGCGTCTGGGCGGTCTCCTCCCAGCGCGGCACGCCGCGCTCGGCGAAAAAATGGCGCGAGGCCGCATCGATCCAGCGGAAGAAGTTGGGAAACCAGACGATGCCGGCAGGGTCGCAGTCGCCGAACTCGACCTTGACCGTGTAGATGACTCGTTCACTCATGCAAGCCTGACAGTGAGGGCTCTTCGTGGGGAACACCGCGGAACCGGCCACGAAGTGGGGCAGCCTGGGGGGAGAGCTTATTCAGCGAGGATCTTGCGTTCCTGGATGATGGCGCCGAAGCGCGCCGAGTCTGCCATCGCGCGATCGTGGAAGGCACCGGGTGTGCCGGGCAGCGCCTCGCCGCCCAGGTTGGCGATGCGCTCCTTCACCACCGGCGTCGCCAGGATCTTGTTGATCTCCGTGTTGAGGCGCGCCACGATCGGCGCGGGCGTGCCGGCCGGCGCGTAGAAGCCGAACACGGTGTCGGCGTCGAAGCCCTTGAGCCCGACTTCGTCCAGTGTGGGCACGTCCGGGAACTGCGGCGAGCGCCTGGGGCTGCCCACGGCCAGCAGCCGCAGCTTGCCCGCCTTCACCTGGTTGAGGCCGATGCCCGGGTCGAAGCAGAAGTCGATCTGCCCGGCCAGCAGGTCCTGCAGCGCCGGCGCGGCGCCGCGGTAGGGCACGTGCACTGCATAAAGGCCGGCCTGGCTCTTGAACATCTCGCCGGCCAGGTGCGGCGAGCTGCCGGTGCCCGGCGAGCCGTAGGAGAGCTTGCCCGGCCGCTCCTTCGCGTAGGCGATGAACGCCTTGACGTCCTGCGGTGGCAGCGAAGGCCTGGTCACCAGGTACACCAGCACGCGCGCCGCGGCGGCGACCGGCACCAGGTCCTTGACCGGGTCGAAGCTCATCTTCGGATAGAGGTGCGGGTTCACCGACACCATGCCGCCCGAGCTCATCAGCAGGGTGTAGCCGTCGGGCGCGGCGCGGGCCACGTTCTCGCCGCCGATGTTGCCGTTGGCGCCGCCGCGATTCTCGATCAGCACCGGCTGGCCCAGTGCATCCTGCAGCGGCTGCGAGATGGCGCGGGCGATGGTGTCGGCCGCGCCGCCGGGCGGAAAGTTCACCACCACCTTGATGGGCTTGGTGGGCCACGCGGCCTGCTGCTGCGCATGCGCGGCGGGCAGCGCGGCGACGGCGCCCAGTGCGAGTGCGCCTGCGAGGGTGAACAGCGCGTGGCGGCGCTTGAATGTTGTCGTCACCGTGTGTCTCCTTCGTCGTTGCTCATGGGGTGGCCGCGGGCCGGCGCTTCATCCAGCGGATGGGTTGGGCCTGCACCGGCCGGGCCGGCGCGCCGTGCCGCAGCAGCGCGGCATCGAAGGCCTGGCCGGCATCGTCGGCCAGCGCGGCTTCGCGGGCGGAGGCAATCGCCTCGGCACGCGCCAAGGGCGTGGCACCGGGCAGCGCGGCCAGGTGGTCGACGACGTGCAGCAGGTTCTTCTTGCCGCGCTCGTTGGTGCTGCCATAGCCCTTGATCAGCCGGCCGCACAGCGCGATCTCGTGCCCCAGGCGCCAGTGCTCGCGCGTGCCGGCGACGATCGCTCCCAGCCAGCGCTCGATGAGCGCCTGCTCCTCGGCGAAGCGGCTGCCCCGGCGCCGCAGCCAGCGCAAGGAGGCCAGCAGGCGTAGCGACCCCATGCCGAAGACCGAATGGCTTCCCACCTTCAAAGGCAGCGCCCAGGGCGTGGCGCGGCGGCGGTCCCAGGCCGTGATGCGCCTGGCCAGCGAGACGGGCAGCAAGGCCGCGAACTCGGGGGCGCCGGGCTTGAAGTGGTCATAGACCTTGACGATGTCCTGCTCGCCCGCACGCACCTCGCGGCGCACGCGCTGCGCGCGGCTGTGCCGGCTCTTGAGCTCGGCCACGCGCACGATGTCGTCGAAGGCCATCCACAGCGCGAGCCAGCGCGCCGTCTCGGCGGTCGCGGCGAAGCCGCCCGTGCCTGCCGGATCGGCGGCGCGCTCGGCTGCCAGCACCTGAAGCAGGCGTTCGACGTACAGGCGCGCATAGCTGTCGTCCTGGTAGTCGCGCACGCGTGCATGGCCCAGGCCCAGCACGCCTTGCACTGGCGCCGGGAACTGCTGCGCGACCGCCGCCGGCAGGGCCGGGCCGGCCGGGGCATCGTGCGCCGTCGTGGCCAGCAGCCGGCTCACCATCGCCGCCTGCTCGCGCGGCGCGCGTACCGCTTCGAAGGCCTGGGCAAAGCCGCGCAGGCTGGCCGCCGCCGTGCGGCCCCGTTGCTCGGGCGCCTTGCCGCCGCCCACCACGTGCTCGTAGGCCTCGTGCGCGAAGGGCAAAAGCCCGCTGCCGGCGATCGCGCCCAGCATCACGGCGCTGACCACGGTGCCAGCCTCGTGCGCCAGCGCGCCCATGTCGAACACGTGGTGCTCGCGGCTGAAGGACTTGACGATCTCCATCAGTCGGCCGCTGTCGGCGCGGCCGTCGCCCAGCTGCATGCGTTCCGCGGTGGTCAGCGTCCGTGCCGAGGAGCTGATGACCAGCGTGCGCTGCGGCGTGCCCATGGCGTTGCCGATCTGGCGCACCGTTTCCAGCAGTTCGGAGGAGACGATGGCGTCCAGCGCGCCCGGCACCGGGCTCAGGCTGAACACGGGGCGGCGCCCGCCGAGCTCGGCCAGCGGGACGGGAAAGACCTCGAGATAGTAGGTGGTGGCGCCGGTTCGCTGCGCGACACCGGGGATGGAGGTGCTCTGCGCGGCGTAGCCGGCGTGTCGCGCGACGTCGACCAGCCATTCGGTCAGCACGCCGCCGCCTTCGCCGCCCAGGGCGCAGACGAGCAGGGTGATGGGTTGGGTGTGATTCATCGAGAAAAAAAGGGTCAAGCGGGTTGCAGGGCTCGCACGACGGCGCCGCGCAGCGAATGCAGCAAGCGTTCGTGCCACTTGGGGTTCTGCACCACCTCGGCCCGGTAGAAGCTCGGGCACAGCGTCGCTGCGTGGGCATTGGCGCCGCACAGGCCGCAGCCCACGCAGCCGTCGATCACCACCGCGACCGGGTCGATCTTGAGCGGGTCCGGGTTGTCCTTGAGCGTGAGCGTGGGGCAACCGGACAGGCGGATGCAGGCATGGTCGCCGTTGCACACGTCCTCGTCCACGCCGTACTTCACGCGCACCACGCGCTCGCCCTTCTGCAGCAGGCCGGCGATCCAGGGCTTGGTGCGGCGCTGGCGCTCGAGCTGGCATTCGCCCTCGGCGATGATCACCTTCAGGCCATTGAACTCGGTCGTGAAGGCTTCGTTGAGCGTGGCGCGCATGGTGTCGACGTGGTAAGTGTGGACGGTGCGCAGCCACTGCACGCCCAGGCCCTTGAGCGTCGATTCGACGGTGCCGTTCTTGTCGACCAGGCTCTGCTGCTTGTCGGGGGCGCGGGCCTTCACCTCGTCGTCGGGCGTGGAGATGATGTCCTGCGTGCCGGTGGCCGATGTGTAGCCGTTCTTGAAGATCAGCAGCACCGCGTCGTCGCCGTTGAAGAGGGCGCTTTGCACGCCGGTGAGCAGGCCGTTGTGCCAGAAGCCGCCGTCGCCCATGATCGAGAGCGCGCGCCGCTGCATCATCGGCGACACGCCGGCCCGGCTCGCCAGGCTCATGCCGTAGCCCAGGATGGAGTGGCCCATCGAGAAGGGCTCGAAGGTGCCGAAGGCATGGCAGCCGATGTCGGCGGCGATGTGCACCGGGCCGCTGTCCTGCTGCGCCAGCTTGAGAGCCGCGAACACCGGGCGCTCGGGGCAGCCGATGCAGAAGCTCGGGGGGCGCGCGGGCAACGGTGCGTCGAGCTTCGCGGCGACGGCGGCGCGGCGATCCCGGTTGCCGGCGAGCCAGCCCTGCGCTGATTCCTGAGCGTGCTGCGGCAGGTAGCGCGCCGCGAACTTCGCGAGCCCGCCGGCCAGCACCTCGACGCCCAGCTCGCCCGCCGGCGGCAGCATGTCGCAGCCATGCAGCGGGGTCTGGATGTCGCGCCGCCGCAGCAGCGTCGCGATCTCCTGCTCGATGTACTCGGGCTGGCCTTCCTCCACCACCAGCACCGCGCGCTTGCCGACGCAGAAGTCGGCCACCTGCTCGGGCACCAGCGGGTAGGTGACGTTGAGCACCAGCATCGGGATGTCGGTGGCGCCGAAGGCATCGGCCAGGCCCAGCTGCTGAAGGCTGCGCACGAGCGCGTTGTAGAGACCGCCCTGCACCACGATGCCCAGATCCTGGTGCGTGCCCGGCATCAGCTCGTTGAGGCCCTGTTCGGCGATGTAGCGCCGTGCGGCGGGCAGGCGCTCTTCGCCCTTGAGTTTCTCGTGGCGGAAGGTCACCGGCGGATGCGCGAGCCGCATGTAGTCGAAGCCGGCCGGCTCCTCCATCAGCGCGCGGGTGGAGACCGGCGGCGCCAGGTTGTCGCGGCACTCGAAGCTGCCGCGCACGTGGCAGGTGCGGATGCGCAGCTCCATGATGCAGGGCATGCTGGAAGTCTCGGACAACCGGAAGCCATGCTCCACCATGTCCACCATGCGGCCGAGCTCGGGGCGCGGGTCCAGCAGGCACATGCCCGACTTCAGCGCATAGGCGTGTGTGCGCTCCTGGATCACGCTGGCGCCTTCGCCGTAGTCCTCGCCCACCACGATGAGCACGCCTCCCTTCACGCCCGGCGAGGCCAGGTTGGACAGCGCGTCCGCCGCCACGTTGGTGCCGACGATGGATTTCCAGGTCACGGCGCCGCGCATGGGGTAGTGGATGGAAGCCCCGAGCATGGCCGCGGCCGAGGCCTCGTTGGAGCAGGCCTCCACGTGCACACCCAGTTCGTCCATGTAGGGCTTGGCCTGCACCATCACGTCGAGCAGGTGCGAGACCGGCGCGCCCTGGTAGCCGCCCACGTAGGCCACGCCCGACTGCAGCAGACCCTTGGTGATGGCGAGGATGCCCTCGCCGTGAAAGACCTCGCCCGCGCCGAGGCGCAGAGCCTCGATCTCCTTGCTGAATGAAACTTCCAAAACGCTTTCTCTCTTTGCTCTCTGATTACTTCGTGGGGGTGGTGCCCGATGCCACGGGGAAGCGGGCGAGGTAGTAGGCGAGGGTGTCCAGGTCCTCGCCGGGGATGCGGCCGACCGCCTCGGCCATGGCCATGGTGTAGCCCACGCGCTTGGCCGACTTGAATTCGTGCAGCGTCAACTTCAGGTAGTCCTCGCGCTGGCCGCCGATGCGCGGCACCTGCTGGCCGCCGCTGAAGTCGGCGCCGTGGCAAAACACGCACTTGTGCTCCTGTGCGAGGGCTTTGCCGCGGGCCATGCGCGCCGAGTCCGGCGGCGTGGCCGGTGGCGGCGGGGGCACCGGCGGCAGTGTGGCGATGAAGTCCGAGAAGCCGCGCATGTCGTCGTCCTTCATGCCCTTGGCGACTGCGCTCATCGCCTCGTTCGCGCGCCGGCCCTCGCGGAAGAGGAACAGCTGCGTGATGGCATAGAAGGAATGCTGCCCCGAAAGCGCGGGGGTGTTGGGCATTTCGCTGCGTCCGTTGGCGCCATGGCAGGCCGCGCACAGCTGCGCGAAGCGCTGGGCGTAGGCGCTCCCCGGGGCTGCCGCGGGCGCTTCCGCCGCCTTGCTGCCCTGGGTGCTCTTGCTGCCCTGCTGCGCGCCGGCCGGCGCGCAGACCCAGAGGAACGCTGCCGCCGCCGCCGTGAACGCGAGTGTCCGGCTGCCCCGCATCACTTGCCGTAACTGATGCGGTAGATCGCACCCGCGTGGTCGTCGCTCACCAGCAGCGAGCCGTCCTTCATCACCAGGAAGTCCACCGGCCGGCCGAGGTAGCTGTTGTTCTCGACGAAGCCGGTCATGAAGGGCTCGACCTTCGCGCCGCCCTTGCCGTCGGGCCAGGCCACCGACACGTCGGCGTACTTGATGGTCCGATTCCATGGGCCGTGGCGTGCGATGAACATCGCGCCCTGGTACTTCGCCGGGAACATCTTGCCGGTGTAGAACTTCAGGCCCAGCGAGCCGGCGTGCGGACCGAGGAAGGCGGCGGGCTTGACGAACTCGCTGCAGTTCTTCCCCCAGCCGAATTCCGGATCGGGAATGTTGCCCTGGTGGCAGTAGGGGTAGCCGAAGTGCTGGTTCGGCCCGGTGACGACGTTGAGTTCGTCGTTGGGGATCTCCTCGCTGAGCCAATCGCGGCCGTTGTCGGTGAACCAGAGCCTGCCCGTCTTCGGATCGAAGTCGAAGCCCACGGTGTTGCGCACGCCGCTGGCCACGGTCTCCATGCCGCTGCCGTCGAGGTTCATGCGGTAGATCTTGGCGTACTCGCCGGGGTCGCAGATGTTGCAGGGCGCGCCGATCGGGAAATAGAGCTTGTCCTGGTGCACGCGCAGGAACTTCCAGCTGTGGTCCTCGCCGCCTGGCAGCTTGTCGTAGAGGACGGTCGGCGTGCCGGGGTTGTCGAGCTTCGAGTCGATGCCGTCGTACCGCATGATCTGCTTGTGCGTGGCCAGGTAGAGCGAGCCTTTGTAGTACTCGATGCCGGCCGCCTTTTCCATCTTGTCGATGATGGTCTTGGTCTCCCGCGTGTTGCCCTTGGGCACGATCGCATAGACCTTGTTGCCGACGAAGAGGGTGCTGACGAACACCACGTCGTTGGCCCCTTGGCGCAGTGCGCGTGCATCGAGCACGCCGGAGGCCCAGGTTTCCACCTTGAAGCCCGGCGGCAGCTTGAACTTCGCCGTGGGCAGCTTGTCGGCGGCGGTCGGGATCGGGAAGGCCGGCACCGGCGCCATGCGCTGGGCAGCCTCGGTCTTGGGCCGGCCCTTGGCCCAGCCGGGTTCCTCGGCGGGGGCCTGCTGCGCGGACGCCGCGGTTGCGCCGAGCAGGGCGGTGGCCAAAAGAACATGCAGTCGGATCTTTCGCATTGCTTTGTCTCCTTGTGCTTTCTGTGGATGGCCCGTGCGCACGCGGGGGCCGGCGCACGGCCGCCTCGCAGTGTGCGAGGCGAAGTCCGGGTCATCAATAAAATAATCCGGCTATCCGACATGAATGCCATGCATATCGATGCCCTGGACCTGAATCTGCTGCGCCTCTTCGATGCCGTCTACCGCGCCCGCAGCGTCAGCCGCGCGGCCGAGGCGCTGGGGCTCACGCAGCCGGCCGCCAGCCATGGCCTGGGGCGGCTGCGGCTGCTGCTGAAGGACGCGCTGTTCACCCGCACGCCGGGCGGGGTGGCACCCACGCCGCGGGCCGAGCGGCTGGCGACGGCGGTGCAGTCGGCCCTGGGGCAACTGGAGGAGGCGCTGAGCGAGCCGGACCGCTTCGAGCCCTCGGATTCGCGCAAGACCTTCCGCATCCACATGAGCGACATCGGCGAAGGCCGATTCCTGCCAATGCTGATGGCGCGCCTGGGCGAGCTGGCGCCGGGCGTGCGGCTGGAGACGCTGCCGCTGTCACCGGATGAGATCGTGCCTGCGCTCGACAGCGGTCGCGTCGACTTCGCCTTCGGCTTCCTGCCCAAGGTGCGCGACACCCAGCGCCTGCAGTTGCTGAAGGACCGCTACATCGTGCTGTTGCGCAAGGGCCATCCCTTCACGCGCGCGCGCCGCAGCGGGCAGGCCTTGCTGGCCTCGCTGCAGCGCCTGGAGTACGTGGCGGTGCGCACCCATGCCGAGACGCTGCGCATCCTGCAACTGCTCAACCTGGAGGACCGGGTGCGCCTGACCACCGAGCACTTCATGGTGCTGCCGGCGATCGTGCGCGCCACCGACCTGGCGGTGGTGATGCCGCGCAACATCGCGCGCGGCTTTGCCGAGGAGGGCGGCTACACGATCGTCGAGCCGGCCTTCCCGCTGCGCGACTTCGCCGTGGCGCTGCATTGGAGCAAGCGCTTCGAGGCGGACCCGGCGAACCGGTGGCTGCGCGGCGTGATCCTGGACTTGTTCGCGGAGAAGTGACGGTGGCCCTGGTGAGGTGTGCCCTGGCTAGCCCGGAATGAAGAGCGCGGGGTCGACCATCGCCCGGTTCAGCATCACCGACCAGTGCAGGTGCGGCCCGGTCACGCGGCCGGTGGCGCCGACGGCGCAGAAGCGCTCGCCGGGCTCGACCACATCGCCCGCTTTCACGTCGATGCGGCTCAGGTGGCAGTACATGCTCAGCAATCCGCCGCCATGGTCGAGCCAGACGGTGCCGCCGTTGAAGAAGTAGTCGCCGGTGTCGATCACGCGGGCTGCGAGCGGCGCCTTCACCGGTGTGCCGGTCGCAGCCGCAATGTCCATGCCGCTGTGGGGATTGCGCTTCTCGCCGTTGAACACGCGACGCAGCCCGAAAGAACTGGAACGCCGGCCCGGCACCGGCACTTGCATGCGCAGTTCGCCGCGGGGGAAGGGCTCGCTGAAGGTGGCGGTCACCTGCTGCTGATGAGCGCGTTCGCGTTCGTAGCGCGCCAGATCCTCGGCGGAGAGATCGACGTGGCCGGGCTTCACCTTCAGGTGCTGTTCCTGATAGCGCTTGGGCGTGATGGTGTAGGGCAGCTCGCGGGTTTCGCCGCCTTGGCGCAGCACGCGGACGCGGGCCTCGCCCGGCTCGGCCGCGAGGGGGATGCCGACCAGCGCGGTCCACTCGATGGGATCGCCCAGCACGAGCAGGGGCAGGTCATCGGTGGTGCGGGCCTGCGGCCGCGTCGCGGCCGGCCCCAGCGAAAGCCGTGCGACGCCGCCGGGTACCTGGGACGGATGGGGCCAGGGCCGGGCCTCGGGCGCCGACGGGGCCGCCTGTGCGGTTGGCATGGCCTGCACGGCGGGCAGAGCCACGAAGGCGAGGGTGCCGAGCAGTGTCTCCCGGCGTCGGAGGTGGAAAGGGGGTAGGGAAGTGGGCATCACGGCTTGGGCTTATACGCCACTCCGTCGGGCCGGGCACGCCAGTCGGTGTTTCCGCAGGCGGTAACGATTTTTCGCTAGGGAGCGACCTGTCTCCAAGCCATCATTCGGCCTCCATCCGCATGGCGCTGATCATTCATGACCACCGAACAAGACCTCTTGGACCCGTTGCTCGACGCCCGCTTCAAGGGTTACCCGCGCACCCAGCCGCCCAGACGCCGCAGCGAAATCGGCCGCGCGGGCTGGCACGTGCTGGCCGACGACCTGCCGCTGCCGCTGGCCGTGCTCAAGCGCGAGGCGTTGGAGCACAACCTCGGCTGGATGCAGGCGCGCGTGCGCCAGTGGGGCATCGACCTCGCGCCGCACGGCAAGACCACCATGTCGCCACAGCTCTTCCGCCGCCAGCTCGATGCCGGCGCCTGGGGCCTCACCTTCGCCACCGTGAACCAGCTCGCGGTGGGCGTGGCCGCCGGCGCACGCCGCACGCTCATTGCCAACCAGGTGATGAACGCGGAAGACCTCGCCGGCATCCAGCTGTTGCTGCGCGAGCACGCGGATCTGCGTGTGGTCTTCCTGGTCGACTCCCGGGCGCAACTTGCGCTCATCGAGAACTGGGCGCGACGGCATGCCGACAGCCTGCCCTTCGAGGTGATGCTGGAGATCGGCGTGCCGGGTGGGCGCACCGGCTGCCGCACGCAGGCGGAGGCGATCGGGCTGGCCGAGGCGCTGCATGCCAGCGAGGCGGTGCGCCTGGTCGGCATCGAGTGCTACGAAGGCCTGGCCGCCAGCGGCCAGACCGAGGCCGACACCGCCTACGCCAACGCGCTGATGGACCGCGTCGAGGCGGTGGCGCGCCATTGCGACGAGAACGGCCTTTTCGAGGGCGAGGAGGCGATTGTCTCCGCCGGCGGCTCGGCCATCTTCGACCTGGTGGCGGGCCGCCTGAAGCCCCGGCTGCGCGGCGGCGTGCGCGGCATCCTGCGCTCAG
Organism: Variovorax defluvii; assembly: GCF_039541515.1. Lineage (NCBI taxonomy): Bacteria > Pseudomonadati > Pseudomonadota > Betaproteobacteria > Burkholderiales > Comamonadaceae > Variovorax > Variovorax defluvii. The sequence continues at coordinate 17,259 of NZ_BAABGJ010000007.1, read as the reverse complement.
GCTGCTACGTCACGCACGACCACGGCTTCTACCAGCGCATGCTCGGCGCGGTCGATCAGCGGCTGGGTTGCGAGTGCGGCGAAAGCCTGCGCCCCGCGCTGGAGGTCTGGGCCACGGTGCAGTCCTGCCCCGAGCCCGGCCTCGCCATCCTGGCCGTGGGCAAACGCGACATCTCCTTCGACCTCGCGATGCCGGTGCCGATCGCTCGCGCGGCGGCCGGCAGCCGGGTGCCGCAGGCGGTGCCCCCCGGGTGGAAGATCACCGGCCTGAACGACCAGCATGCCTACCTGCGCTGGGACGATGCCGCCTCGCCGCAGCCGCCGGTGGTGGGCGAGCGCGTCGGCCTGGGCATTTCGCACCCCTGCACCACCTTCGACAAGTGGCACTGGATGCCGGTGGTGGAAGAGGACTATCGCGTGAGCGACGCGGTGTCCATGCACTTCTGATGCCGTCCATGGGCGTGTTCGAGGCGTGTCGAGGCGATGGCCGTGCTCGCGCAGCGCCGTGCCCACCATCCCGCGCAACGGCGTAGACCCCGCCCCGGGTCGACGAACCGGCCGGTCGCCAGGAGATCGCGCCGGAAGCCGCGCAGGGTGAGTTCCGTGCCCGGCGCTGCCGGGCACGGATGAATTCTCGCTTTTTGTCGCATTCGCCCGGCTGCGTCCGGAAGCATTTCTAGCATTCGGGCGCCGCCGGCCCTTGAGGGCTTTCGCTGCGCCCTGCGTGTTCAGCACGTGCAGGCGAGTGATGGTCAAGTTCAGGCGGCACTGCCCGCCACGTGCGCCGCGCGCGTGGGTTCCTGGACGACCCGAGACCTCCTCTCATGAACAGAACGCATCTCAGCCTTTGGAACTCCGCGCTGGGTGCCTGGGTGGCCGTCCCCGAGAGCGCGCGGGTCCGCGGCAAGCAAAGCGGCAGCAAGCGGGCCCTGGGCCTGCGCCTTCGCCCACTGGCGATGGCCTGCCTGCTGGCCTGGGTGGCACCGTCGGCCTGGGCCTGCGATGCGGGCGACACCGCCTCGCTGGCCAACTGCGTCAAGAACATCGCGGCCGACCCGGCCCAGACGATCAACCTCACGGCCGACATCATCCTCAACGGCAACATCGGTGTGCTCGCCGGCGACCCGCTGAAGCCGATCACGATCAACGGCAACCGCCACACCCTCGATGGCGCCGGTACCTACCGCGGGTTCTTTCTTGGCGCCGGCACGGTGACTATCAATGACCTGACACTGCAGAACCTGAGAGCCAAGGGAGGGGATGGGGGCCAGGACTTTGCGATGGGCGGCGGCGGCATGGGCGCCGGCGGCGCGGTGTTTGCGCGCAGCGGCGTGGACTTGACGCTGAACAACGTCTCGCTGGTCAGCAACAGCGCGGTCGGCGGCAATTCGAATGCCAATTTCACCCCGGCGAACCCGAATGCGATCTACATGGCCAGCGGCGGTGGTGGTGGTCTGGGAGGGGCGGGTGGAGGCAGTCGCGAAGGATTGGCCGCCAATGTCGGGCAAGGTGGCGGAGGTCTGTATGCCGACGGCAGCATCGGTTCAGACCAAACTCATGCCGGGAATGGAGGCGGTCCCTATGGAGGGGCTGGAGAGACGTTCTTTGTCGTTCCCTTTGGTCCGTCCACGGGAACGCCTCCGGGCCCCGGCGGTGACTACAGCGGCGGCGGCGGGGCGCTCGACGTAGACAATTCCAGATTCGGAGGAGGAGGCGGTGCTGGCGCATCAGGCGGCTTTGGTGGTGGCGGAGGCGGATCCTTCGCCACCGGCGGGGCAGGCGGTTTCGGGGGTGGCGGCGGTGAAGGCGTCAACGGCGGTGGCGGCCAGGGAGGGTTTGGCGGGGGGGCGGGCAGTCAGTACAACGGTGGTGGCGGCGGCGCAGGCATGGGCGGCGCGGTCTTCATCCAGAATGGCGCGCGTGTCACGCTGACCGGTTCGTTCAGCGTCAATGGCAATTCGGTCACCGCTGGAGTCGGGGCCTACGACCCTTTTCCACTCGCCGCAGCCCTCCGCGCCTCGGCTTTCGGCTCGGGCATCTTCCTTCAGGGCAGCACTTCAGCGCTCACGTTCGCACCCGGCAGCGGCACGACACAAACGGTCGCCAACACCATTGCGGACCAGACAGGCTCCGGCGGCACGGGCAGCAATGCCGGCAGCATCGGCATCATCAAGACCGGCGCCGGGACACTGCAACTCACGGGTGCCAACACCTACAGCGGCGGCACCGACCTCCAGCAAAGTCGCGTGGAGGTGGGCAATGACAGCGCCCTCGGGCTGGGTGTCCTCACCATGCACGGAGGGACCACCCTCGGCTTCATCGCCGACAGACTCACCCTGGGCAACGCCATCAGCTTCGCCGACACTGCGGACGCCTTCATCGACACCGGCAACTTCCCCAGCTTCCTCGGCGGCACCATCAGCGGCCCTGGCAATCTCGTCAAGACCGGCACCGGCCCCCTCACCCTTGCGGGCCCCAACACCTACGTCGGCAGAACCACCATCGTCAGCGGCGTTCTGCAAGCCGGGGATGGCGGCACCAGCGGCACGCTCGGCATCGGCGATGTCTCGGTCAACAGCGGCGCCACCGTGAGCTTCAGGCGGGCACCGTCAGCCCCCAAAGCGATGGCCGCCTGGGCGGCCTGCAAGCGGGCACCGATCTGTGGCGCGATGCCTCCTGGCGCGCAGGCGTTTACACCGGCCAGCTCGACGGCGAGCTCCAGGTCCAGGGCTTCGCCCGCGGCATCGCCGACCTGGCGGTGGGCAGCAACGACCTGCGCAGCCAGTACCTCGGCGGCTACGCGACCTATGGCACCGGCAGCGGCTTCTATCTCGACGCCGTCCTGCAACTCGGCCGCCATCGCTACGAAGTCAAGCCGCAGGCCGCGCTGCGCACCAGGGGCAAGGCCGACAGCCTCAGCGCGTCGCTGGAGGTCGGCCAGTCCTTCGCGCTTGGCGGTGGCTGGCAGATCGAACCGCAGGCCCAACTGGTGCACCAGGACATCGAGTTCGACGACGTCGACCTCCGGGGTACGCGCGTGCAGCAGGAGAGCGACCGCAACTGGCTCGCCCGCGTGGGCGTTCGGCTCAAGGGCGACATCGGCACGAGTGCAGGCCGGCTGCAACCCTCTGCGCGCGTGAACCTGTACCGCACCGGGGGTGGCAACGATGTCGCGCGCTTTGTCACCCCGGCGGCCACCACGACCATCGTCAGCCGCAACGGCAGCACCTCGACCGAGCTGGCCGGAGGCTTCACGCTGGCCATCAACGAGACGACCAGCCTCTACGGCGAAGTCGGCAAGCTGTGGGCGACGGGTGGAGGGACGCGGGTGAAGTCGCGGCTCAATGCTTCGGCGGGGCTGCGGGTGCGCTGGTAGGAGCTCCCTGGCCCAAGCTCCGCGTCGAACGCTGATGCTCGAGGGCGGCGGGCGCCGCTTATGCTCGAGCCGCATGGGCTTCCTCGACGCTTTGTCCGACATGCCACGGCGCCTGCTCGCCATGGCGGTACTTGCTGCCACGCTGCTCGTGGCAGCCGCCAGGCCCGCCGCGGCCGCCTGCCAGGCCACGAGCCTGCATATTCCACCCAGCGCGCGGGCGCTGGCCATGGCGGCTGCTGCGCAACGCGAGCATCTCGCTTTCGGCAGCCAGACGCTGGATGCCGAAGGCCGGCTCATCGAGGCGGGCTTCTCGGAGGGGGACGACGCGCGCGGCGCGCCCGGCACCATGGCACCGTGGCAACGCGTGCTCGGCTATTGGCAGGCGGTGGATTCGCCGGCCCGCCGACTGCCCTCCGCGGTGCGCTTCGGCGCGCTCCGCCCGGCGCGCCGGGAGCTGCTGACGCAGGCGCTGGAGCTTGCGTCGGCCGCGCACCTGCGTGGCCTCGGCGTGGATGCGCCGCAAGGCCTCCAATCCCATGAACTGCAGGCCGTCCAGGCCGCGCTAGCCCGCGTGGCCGTGATCGACACGCCGTGGTCCGCGGCCTTCGTCAGCTGGCTGGCCCGCGAGGCCGGACTGGGGCCCGGCGAGTTCGTCTACTCGGAAGCGCATGCCGATTACGCGGGCGCCGCGTGGCAGGCCGGCATCGACGAGGCGCAAGGACGCGCCAACCCCTTCGCGCTGCGGGCCTGTGCGCTCATGCAGACGCGGCCGCGCGTCGGCGACCTGGTCTGCCATGCGCGCAGCGACGACGCAGAACGTGCCAGCTTCGAGGCCCTCGGCCGCATCCTGGCCAAGCGGGGCACCGGCGGCGCGCCGGTGCCGATGCATTGCGACGTGGTGGTCGCGGTGGATGCGAAGGGCTTCGATGCCATCGGCGGCAACGTGCTGCAGTCAGTCACCTTGCGCCGGCTCTCGTTTGCGCGCGGCAGCGGGCTGCTCGATCCCGACTACCTGGGCTGCGACGCCCGCACGCCGCACTGCATCGATCGCCACATGAGCCGCGCGCCCTGGTCGCTGTTGCTCCAGTGGCGCTGAATGCTGGACCTCCTCTTCCTCACCTGGCTTTGCAAGCCCGTGCGCGCCGAGCCGGCGGCATCAGTCCTGCCACGGCAGCATGATCGTCGCGACCAGCTCACCCTGATCGCCAGCGTGCGTGAGCAAGACAAGGTCTACACGCCGGACAAGGTTGTCGTCGGCATTGCCGTCGTCGTACCGCAGCGCGCGAGGCATCGAGAAGCTGAACTGCGTGCCGTCGTGCCGCAGGGCCTCTGCTCGCGCGAGCCACAGCACTTGCCACAGCCGTGCGATTTCACACGTGCCAGGGAACTCGGGTTCCGGCGGCGTACCGGTCCATCCAATGCATTCGACCCACGCTTCGTACGTCATTGTCACCGGCACGATGAATCCCACCAACTCCGCCAAGCCACTGAGATCCAGCAGTTCGCCATGGGGGAGCATCGGTGCGCGTTCGTAAGAGTGGATGACCTCAGGCTCCTCGAATGGGTCGCCGTTCGGTTCGGAGGTCTGGGGCATCTGCGCTTCCTGTTCGTGAGTTGTGGTGGGCCGAATCTAGTTATTGCAGGATTCGTGACAACTAGTGAGGATTACCAGGGACGGGATGGCCCGTGTTGACGGATGATGCGCGCGGCACCGGCAACGGCAGGTTTTTGCGGAACGCCGGTCAGGGGGAAAACACAACATGAACGTTCTATTGGTCGAAGACCAGCCGGTCGTTTCGGAAGCGACCGCCGACAAGATCGCCCGCAATCCGCGCGTGGCGTCGATCCACGTTTGCGCCACAGCTCAGCTGGCGCGGCAAGCGCTGGAGTCACAGTCGGATCGTTGGGGACTGATCTTCCTGGATCTCGACGTGCCTGGTGCCGCGGGTCTGTCGCTCGCCATGGAAATCGAGCGCCTCGGCCTGGCTTCCATCACATGCATCCTCACGGGCTCGCAGCGTCCCGACTACATCGCGCAGATCCAGGCCACCGGTTTCCTGGGCTACATCCTGAAGGCGATGGAGGTGCAGGCGCTGGTTCGAGCGCTCGACAGCGTGCTGATCGGAGAGAAGGTGTTCCCCGCGGCGAATGCGCAGACCACGAACATACCGCGGCTGACCGTGCGCCAGACCCAATGCTTGCAGTTGGTCAGCGAAGGCAAATCCACCAAGCAGATCGCGCAGATCCTCCAACTGCACGCGGGCACGGTCAATTACCACATCGATTCCGCGATGGATGCACTGGTGGTGAACTCGCGTGCGCATGCCGTCCAGCGCGCATTGCAGTTCGGGCTCCTGATGCTGGACGGGGTGCAGCCGTGAGTGGGCTTGCATCTTCCGCCGCCATGAAGGGCGAGGAGTCGGGCAGCGAGCCGGGCCAGCCGCTGCGTACGCGCCTGCTGCTGACGGTGAGCCCGGCGCACAAGCATCTCGCGATGCGGGCATTCGCCATGCAGCAGGTGGTGAACTGGACCACGGTCATCGGACTCATCGCTGTCCATCACTTCTATCCGATCATCGATGCTGCCCGGGTCTGGTTCTGGGCCGGCGTTTTTCTGGCCAGTTGGACGATGCGCATGTTGATGATCGCGCCGCTCCAGCGCCTGCCCCCATCGGCCGTCGAAAAATCGGGGCTTTTGAAATGCCTGCCTCTGGCCAGTGGCCTGATCGGCTGTGCCTTCTGGGTCTGGACGACGCAGTTGTTCGTTGGGCCAGAGTTGTCGATGCGGGAGGTGATGCTGCTCGTCGGCTTCATCGGGATCTCGATCTCGATATCCGGGATGTGGCCGGTGACGCCGATCACTTCGATGACCTACTACCTTCTCCTGTGGGTGGGTTTCACTTACGCGTTCTGGATCAATCGGACCACGACGCTGCCGGCACTCATCGCGGTGAATTGCTGCGTGGCCGCCATCATCTGGCTCAACGTATTTGTCTCGATCCGCCAGTTGAATGTGCAGCTTCGTGGTGTCGAGTTGAATCGGGCCCTGGACGAGCTTCAGGCCTCCAACGCGCAGCTCGAGGCGCTCAAGAATGCCGCGTGGCGGGCGCTCCAAACGCGCTCGGCATTTTTCTCCGAGGCCAGCCACGATTTTCGGCAGCAGTTGCATGCGGCAAAGTTGTGGGTCTCGTCCGCCATGTCCGCAGGCAAGGATGGCAGTGATGCGAAACGACCGCTCGAAAGGCTGGGGCGCGAGCTCGACGCACTGCAGATCTACATCGATCGAGTTCTCGACTTTGCTCGAATCGAAGCGCTGGATGTCGGTGTGCGGCTCGAATGGACAAGCATTCAGTCGCTGTTCCAGAAGTTGGATCTGAGCTTCGAGGGCTCGATGGTGCCTGGACGCGCCGCGCTGCGCTTCCGCCGAACGTCACTCTTCGTTCACACCGACGCCCCGATGCTCCTGCGCATCCTCGAGAACCTGATTTCGAACGCTCTCAAGTACTCGCGCGGAGGCGTTCTGATCGGCGCGCGACGACGAAGCACACACTTGACGCTCCAGGTTTGGGACCAGGGGCCCGGCATCAAGGCAGACGCGCACCAGCGGATTTTTGAAGCATTCCATCGAGAACACGAGTCTGACGATAGGACGTCTCTTAAAGGCTCCGGGCTGGGCCTGGCGATCGTCAAGCGGTTCGCCGATTGCCTTGGGTACACCGTACAGGTTCAGTCGGTACTCGGCAGAGGAACGTGCTTCAGCGTGTCCATTCCGATGGATGATGTGCGGCTGTGTGCCGCAGCCATCCCCTGTGGGCGAATTCCATCGCAGGCCCTGGGATAAGGAGCGGCTCGGGAGGGCAACGGCTCCCCGAGGAGCGTCGCCGCCGAGAGGCGCTGGCAGAGTTCGTCAGCCCGCGATCTGCTTCCGAGACCCGACCGACAACCGGTTCCATGTGTTGATCAAGCCAATGGCCAGCAGGCATGGACGAGGCCAGCCTGGTCGCCTTTGTCGGGACCTTCTCAAAGAGCGCCACGGGTGATCCTGGAGGCCGTGAGCGTCGCCAAGCACCTGAGCGACTGGCACACGGCCGTGCCGGCCCAGCGGGCCTTGGCGAAGTTCATCGACGACGGCGATTTGCACCGGCACATCCGGCGCTGCCATGCGGTGTAGCTACGGCGCGATCGAGACCGAGGACATCGATCCTTCGATGGATCGGGTGCGGGACATCCTGCTGCAGATGGGTGAGCCCCGCCACGAACCCGCTCAGAGGATCCGGTTGAACCACAGCAGCGACAGCCCGGCCGACAGCAGCGCGAGCGCCGCAGCGCCCAGCGCGAACAGGGCCGAGATCTCGGTCTCCTTCTTCTCGACCGTGAGCCTGGAGCTCAGGGTGTTGTAGACCTTGGTCAGGTCGGCCGCGGTGCCGGCGTAGTAGTACTCGGCCTGCGTCTTGTTGGCGATGGCCTTGAGTGTTTCCTCGTCGAGGCGCACGCGCATCGACCAGCCTTCGAAGCCGATGGTCTCGCCGTCCACCGTGCCGATGCCCACCGTGTAGACGCGCACGCCGCGCTCCGCGGCCGCCTTGGCTGCATCCAGCGGGTCGACCCCGGTGGTGCGCTGGCCATCGGTCAGCATGATGATGGCGGCGGAGGTGTAGGAGCCCGGCGCCACCGGCGTGAACTCCTTGGGCGGCGGCTTGCCGGCCTGCTCGAGCGGCACGCCGCGCTGGCGGTTGCTCGTGGCCTGCGGGCCGAAGTTGGAGACGTCGATGCCCTGGTCCGGAAACAGCGTGGCCAGCGACACGACGATCGCGTTGCCGGTGGCCGTGGCGCGCTGCAACTGGAAGGAGTCGATCGCCTGGACCAGGTCTTCGCGGTTGGTCGTGGGCAACTGCGCCACGTTGGCGCTGCCGGCGAAGGCGACGATGCCCACCTTCACGTGCCGTGGCAGGTCCTTGAGGAAGGCCTTCGCCGCTTCCTGGGCGGCCACCAGACGGTTGGGCTGCACGTCGGCCGCGCGCATGCTGCCCGAGACGTCCATCGCCAGGATGATGGTCTGCTGGTTCGAGGGCAGCACCACCACCGCCATGGGCCGCGCGGCGGCGATCAGCATGGCGATCATCGCGAGCAGGAACAGCAGCGGCGGGATGTGGCGCCGCATGCTCTGGCGCACGCCCATCGCCTCGCGGACGATCGACAGGCTGGCATAGCGCAGCGCCAGCTTCTTCTTGCGCCGCAGCAGCCAGATGTAGAGCAGCACCAGCAGCGGCACCGCCGCCAGGAACCAGAGGAATTGAGGCCAGAGGAAGGTCATGCTGCCACCGCCTTGGAAAGGGACGCGCCGGTCGCGCGCACGCGGCGCTTGCGCATGTCGGCGAAGCGCACGATGGCCTGCACCAGGTCGTCCCGGGTCGAGAGTTCGAGCGTGTCGACGCCTGCCTTGGCCAGCGTCTCGCGCAACTGGTTTTCGCGCTCGGCAGCGAGGCGTGCGAAGCGCTTGCGAAAAGCGGCGTCGTGGGTATCGACCCACAACTGCTCGCCGGTTTCGGCATCGGTGAGCGGCACCAGGCCGAGGTCGGGAATCTCCAGCTCGAGCGGATCGAACAGGCGCACTGCCACCACCTCGTGCCGTTGCACGAGCTGCGCCAGCGGACGGTCCCAGCCCGGCTCGGACAGGAAGTCGGAAACCACGAAGACGGTGGAGCGGCGCGGCATCAGGATGGCCGCCGACTTCAGCAGGTCGGCCAGGCGGGTCATGCCTTTCTGGTCGGGTTGCCGTTCCTTCCGGTGCGTGCGGCGCTCCATGGCGTCGAGCAGGTGCAGCACGTGGCGGCGGCCCGTGCGCGGCAAGATCACGGCCTCCACGTCGGTGCCGTAGACCAGCGCTCCGACCCGGTTGCCGTGCCGCGTGAGCAGGCGGGCAAGCACGCCGACGAAACCGGCCGAGATCTCGCGCTTGGCCTTCACGCCGGAGCCGAAGTCCACCGAGCGGCTCAGGTCGAGCACGAACCAGGCGGCCATCTCGCGGTCTTCCGTGAACACGCGCACGTGCGGCGTCTGCAGGCGGGCCGTCACGTTCCAGTCGATGTGGCGCACGTCGTCGTGATGCTGGTATTCGCGCAGGTCGGCCAGGTCCAGGCCGGTGCCGCGCATCAACGTGCGGTAGTCGCCCTGCAGCAGGCCGTCCAGGCGGCGTATCACCGTCCACTCGAGCCTGCGCAGCGCGCGCTCCGCACCGCCGGCCGCGGCCTCGGCCGCGAGCTGGGCATCGTTGGCCGCCGGACGGCGGCTAGGCCACCAGCTTTTCATGTTCGAGCGGCTTGGCCGGCGGCGGCACGGCGCGCATGATGCGGTCGATCAGGCTGTCGGGCGTGAGGCCTTCGGAGAGGCCCTCGTAGGACAGCGTCACGCGGTGCCGCAGCACGTCGGGCACCAGGGCCGTCATGTCCTCGGGCAACGCGTAGCTGCGGCCCCGCAGCAAGGCGAGCGCCCGTGCGCCCTCGGTCAGGTTGATGCTGGCGCGCGGGCTGGCGCCGTAGGTGATGAAGCGGCGCATGTCCTTCAGACCGTGCCGCTCGGGCGTGCGAGTGGCGGACACCAGCCGCACCGCGTACTGGATGAGCGAGGGGTCGACGTAGACCTGCCGTGCCTCCGCCTGCAGGGCCGCCAGCTGCTCGGTGGTGGCGACCGGCGCGGCTTCGACCGCGGGGCCGATCACGCGCTCGACGATCACGAACTCTTCCTCGTCGGTGGGGTAGTCGACCAGCACCTTCATCATGAAGCGGTCGACCTGCGCCTCCGGCAGCGGATAGGTGCCTTCGGTCTCGATCGGGTTCTGCGTCGCCATCACGAGGAAGGGGCGCGGCACCCGGTGCGTCTCGCCGGCGATGGTGACCTGGCGCTCCTGCATCACTTCGAGCAGGGCGCTCTGCACCTTGGCCGGCGCGCGGTTGATCTCGTCGGCCAGCAGGAGGTTGGCGAACACCGGGCCCAGCGAGGTGCTGAATTCGCCGGTCTTCTGGTTGTAGATGCGCGTGCCGACCAGGTCGGCCGGCACCAGGTCGGGGGTGAACTGGATGCGCTTGAAGCGCCCGCGGATCGCATCGGCCAGCGTCTTGACGGTGAGCGTCTTGGCCAGCCCGGGCACGCCTTCCACCAGCAGGTGGCCGCCCGCGAGCACCGCCACCATCACCCGTTCGAGGAAGCGATCCTGGCCCACGACGACGCGCTTGACCTGGTAGAGGATCTGCTCCATCAGCTCGGCAGTGGAGTTGGCCGTGGTGGGCGGTGTCGCTTCGGTTTCCGTGCTCATGCGGTGCTTTCGTCGTTGGAACTGGAAAACAGGCTCGTGCACCGCTTCGTTCAGAAGGGCGGCGAGCCGGCGGCGGACGCGGCGTTCTCGATCGGCACAGCAAATCCGATGCCAATGAAGGTGCGCTGCTGGGTCGGGTTGAGGATGGCGGTGACGATGCCCAGCACCTCGCCGTTCATGTTGACCAGCGGCCCCCCGGAATTGCCCGGGTTGGCGGCGGCGTCGAACTGGATCAGGTTGCCCAGTTCCTGCTTGCCCTCGGGCGAGCGGAACGAGCGCTTGAGACCGGAGACCACGCCGCCCGACACCGAGGGCCCGATGCCGAAGGGGAAGCCGACCGCGGCGACCATGTCGCCGGACTGCAGGTCGGCGGTGGAGCGCATGGTGGCGGGGATCAGGTCGTCGGGCAGCTTCTGCGCCTGCAGCACCGCGAGGTCGTTCTCGGGCTGAACGCCGGTGATGACGGCCGGCGCCTCGAGGCCATCGGCGAAGGTGACCTTGATCTTCTCGGCGCCCGCGACCACGTGCAGGTTGGTCAGGATGATGCCCTTGTCGACGATCACCACGCCGCTGCCGACGCCGCGCTCGACTTCGCCGGGCGGCTCGTCGGCATCGGGGGCCTTGCCCTTGGCCAGGTTGCGGCCCTGCTTCTGGGTCTGGGCTTCGGGTGTCTTTTTCTCGGGGCCGTAGCCCACCACGCGCACCACGGAGGGGCGGATGATCTCGGCGGCCTTGGCGTACGGGGAGGGAAGGGTGGCGGTCTGGAGGGTGCGCAGGACGGCGGCGTCGATGTCCTTCTGCGTGTACTGGCGGATGTTCTGGCGCGGCCATGTGGCGATGGCGGTGGCCGATGCGCCCACGACGGCTGCCAGCAGCAGCGCGAGGCTTCGGCCGCCCGGCCGCCAGCGCGACCTGCGTGGCTCGGGCGCCGTGGCGGCGGGCGCTGCGGAAGTGGCCTCCGCCGGCGCATCGGGCGCCCGAGGAGTCCCGTCATCGGCCGCTGCCTCCAGCGGCGTGTGGGGCGAGCGGCTGTAGAAAGCTGGCCTGCGCATCGGGACACCTCCGACAAAAAGTCCATGCGTGTGATTGGCACGGTAGCACGCTTTCCGCGCTCCTGCTCACCTTCGGGCATCATCTTTGGATGTACGCCCTTGTCGATACCCACTGCCACCTCGATGCGCCCGAATTCGGCCGCGAGATGCCGGACATCCGCGCGCGAGCGGCCCGGCGCAATGTGCGCATGTGCGTGATTCCGGCCGTGGCGTCCTCCAACTTCGCAAGGGTCCGGCAACTCGCGCATGAGCAGGACGACGCCTACGCGCTGGGCATCCACCCCTTGTGCACGCCCGAGTCCGACGACGATGACCTGGCCCGCCTCGACGCCGAACTCGAAGCGGGAATGGACGATCCGCGGCTGGTGGCAGTGGGCGAAATCGGACTCGACTATTTCGTGCCGGAACTCGATCTCGAGAAGCAGGCGCATGTGTTTCACAACCAGTTGCAACTGGCCCGCCGCTATGCGTTGCCGGTGATCATCCACGTGCGCCGCTCGGTGGACCAGGTGCTGCGGCACCTGCGCCTGATGGTGCCGCCCGGCGGCTGGCACGGCATCGCCCACGCGTTCAACGGCAGCCTGCAGCAGGCGCAGGCCTGCATCGAACTCGGGCTGAAGCTGGGCTTTGGCGGGGCCGTCACTTTCGAGCGTGCGCTGCAGCTGCGGCGGCTGGCAGCGGAGTTGCCGCTCGATGCGATCGTGCTGGAGACGGACTCGCCCGACATCCCCCCGCAGTGGCTCTACCGCACGCAGGCGCAGCGCGCGGCGGGTGAGCCGCAGGGGCGCAACGATCCCGGGGAACTGCCGCGCATCGCCGAGGTGGTGGCCGGCCTGCGCGGCATCACGACGCAGGAACTGGCCGAGGCCACCACCCGGAACGCGATCGAAGCCTTGCCACGTCTGTCTTCGCTGATGCGCCTGTAGTCGCGCATGCCTGCCAGGGCGTAGGTGGAGTTCGCCACTTGGATGCGCGGACTCCGGCGGCCCATTTTGCTGTCATCCTTGCGTGCACGGTGACCGTTCTGGCCTCGTGGCAAGTTCGTCACTACAACATTGCAAAGGACCTTCCAATGAACAAATCCATTCGCATCCTTCCTGCCGCCCTGGCCCTGGCTTTCGCCGCCGTGGCACTGCCGGCGGCCGCCCAGACCCAGCCGGCGCAGCCGAGCACGGCCGCGAAGGTGGAAAACGCCGGCGAAAAGACCTGGGACGCCACCAAGAGCGGAACCGAGAAGGCCGTCAACGCGACGGAGCGCGGCGCCAAGAAGGCCTGGAATGCGACCAAGCGCGGCACCGGCAAGGCGGTGAATGCCACAGGGAACGCGGCCGGGAAAGCCGGCACCGCAGTCAGCAGCACGGCGACGGCCGCGGCCGACAAGACGCGTCAGGTGGGCGACAAGATCGGCGAGAAGATCCCGGGCACGCCGCAGAACGAAGCCGCGAAGAAGCCTTGAGACAGTTTCCATTGGCCAACGAGAAAACCCGCCAGCGCTTCGGCGGGTTTTTTCTTTCTGCGACGCGGCCTCGGGCGGCGGCAGCATGACGGCGCGCCGGCCGATTGCGCAGCCCCAGCAGCCGCGCATCCTCACCGGGCTGGCGCCGGTCGTCTCGGAAGCGACGGTGGTGCTGATTCTCGGCAGCTTCCCGAGCGTCAGGTCGCTCGCGCAGCGGCAGTATTATGCGCACCCGCAAAATCAGTTCTGGAGAATCTTGCAAGCCCTCTGGCCTCACGACGCGCTCCCCATGGAGCCTGACAGCTATGAAAAGCGTAGCGGGTGGCTGCTCGCGCATGGCCTGGGCCTGTGGGACGTGTATGGGCAGTGCACGCGCAGTGGCAGCCTCGATGCCGCCATCCGCGACGCCGTGCCCAATGACATCGCCGCGCTGCGCCTGCCGGCCCTGGCCGCGGTCGCGCACAACGGCGGCGAGAGCTTCAAGCATGCGCGGCACACCCGCGGCCTGGGCGTGCCGGTGCATCGTCTGCCTTCGACCAGCCCGGCCCATGCGTCCTGGGATCTCGAGCGCAAGGTGGCGGCCTGGCGCGAAGTGATCGGGCAATACCTCCCCGTGCAAGCACCTGTGATGCCGTCCGGGCAATGAAGCGCCGCACCACCCTGCCCGAAGTCAACTTCTCCGACTACGGGGACGTGCGCTATCTGCACCTGGGCACCGAATGGGTCCAGGGCTCGATGAAGCTGGATGCGCCCTTCGAAATCGAGCTCGAATACGTGCAGCGCATGATGGCCTGGCTGCTGTTCGTCGAGCCCGCCGAGGTGCCGAAGCGCCACGCCATGCAGCTCGGCCTGGGCGCGGGCAGCCTGACCAAGTTCTGCCGCAAGACCCTGCGCATGCGTACCACCGCGATCGAACTCAATCCCCAGGTGCTGGCCGCGTGCCGAGGTTGGTTCAAGCTGCCCGCCGACGATGCCAGGCTGCGCGTGGTGATCGCCGATGCGCAGGACGAGATCCGCAAGCCCGAATGGCAGGGCACGGTGGATGCGCTGCAGGTCGACCTCTATGACCACGAGGCCGCGGCGCCGGTGCTCGACAGCGAGGACTTCTACGCCGGCTGCCGCCGCCTGCTGACCGAGGACGGCTGCATGACGGTCAACCTGTTCGGCCGCTCCTCCAGCTTCGATCGCAGCCTCCATCAGATCGGTGCGGCCTTCGGCGAGGAGGCGCTGTGGGCCTTCCGGCCGACGCGCGAGGGCAACACCATCGTGCTGGCCCAGCGCACCCCGTCACGGCCGAGGCGCAACCTGCTTGCCGAGCGCGCCCAAAGCATCCAGACTCGATGGGGCCTGCCGGCCCCCAAGTGGCTGCGGGTCTTCAAGTACCTTGCAGAACCATGAGCGCCGTGTCCTCGCCCGCATCGCCACCGCCGTCCCGCTACGAGGGTCCGCTGCAACTGCGCCAACTGATCGAATGGCTCGCCAAGGACCAGGTCATCACGACCGAGGAGGCCCGGCGCACCCTGGCGCGCTGCGCCCAGGCCGAGAGCCGCCAGCCGCCGCTGGTGCGCCTGGCGAACGTCGCGATGACGCGCCGGGCCGACGGCAAGCCGCTGGACCTGGAAATGCTCACCGAATGGCTGGCCGGCCGCGCCGGCCTGGCCTACCTGCGCATCGACCCGCTGCGCGTCGACGTGGGCAAGGTGGCCGACACCATGAGCGCCGCCTATGCCGAGCGTCACAAGGTGCTGCCGGTGCAGGTCACGCCGAGCGAAGTGGTGGTGGCCACGGCCGAGCCCTTCCTCACCGACTGGATCGCGGAGGTCGAGCGCCAGGCCCGCCGCACCGTGCGGCGCGTGGTCGCCAACCCGGTGGACATCCAGCGCTACACGGCCGAGTTCTTCTCGCTGGCCAAGTCGGTGCGCGCGGCGCAGAAGGCCGGCGGCAGCGCGGGCGGCGCCAGCTTCGAGCAACTGGTCGAGCTGGGCAAGAGCAACAAGCAGCTCGACGCCAACGACCAGAGCGTGGTGCAGGTGGTCGACTGGCTCTGGCAGTACGCCTTCGACCAGCGCGCCAGCGACATCCACCTGGAGCCGCGGCGCGACCAGGGCGTGATCCGCTTCCGCATCGACGGTGTGCTGCACCCGGCCTACCAGATGCCCATGGGCGTGATGAACGCGATGGTCTCGCGCATCAAGTTGCTGGGCCGCATGGATGTGGTGGAAAAGCGCCGCCCGCTGGACGGCCGCATCAAGACCCGCAACATCCGAGGCGACGAGGTCGAAATGCGCCTGTCGACCCTGCCCACCGCCTTCGGCGAGAAGATGGTGATGCGCATCTTCGACCCCGACACCGCGGTCAAGGACCTCGATGCGCTGGGCTTCGCGCAGCACGACGCGCAGCGCTGGGAGCAGCTGGTGACGCGGCCGCACGGCATCATCCTCGTGACCGGGCCGACCGGCTCCGGCAAGACCACCACGCTCTATTCCACCCTCAAGCGGGTGGCGACGGAAGAAGTCAACGTCAGCACGGTGGAAGACCCGATCGAGATGATCGAGCCCTCCTTCAACCAGACGCAGGTGCAGCCCCAACTGGACTTCGGCTTCACCGAAGGCTTGCGCGCGCTGATGCGGCAGGACCCGGACATCATCATGGTGGGCGAGGTCCGCGACCTCGCCACCGCCGAGATGGCGGTGCAGGCCGCGCTCACCGGCCACCTGGTGTTCAGCACCCTGCACACCAACGATGCGCCCAGCGCCATCACGCGCCTGATGGAACTGGGCGTGCCCAACTACCTGATCAACGCCACCATGCTCGGCGTGCTGGCCCAGCGCCTGGTGCGCACCCTCTGCCCGCACTGCAAGGCGCCGGACGAGCGCGTCACGCGCGAGCAGCTCGGCGAACTGGTCAAGCCCTGGCAGATCACCGGTTCGGTGCGTGCCTACAAGCCGGTGGGCTGCGTCGATTGCCGCATGACGGGCTACCGCGGCCGCATGGGCCTGTACGAACTGCTGACCATCAGCGAGCCCTTCAAGACCCTGGTCAACAAGGAGCCCAACGTGGCGGCCCTGCGCCGCCAGGGCGTGGCCGATGGCATGCGCCCGCTGCGCCTGGCCGGTGCCCTGCGGGTGGCCGAAGGGCTGACCACGGTCGATGAAGTTCTGAGCGCAACGCCGCCGCTCGAATAGGGGCTGGGGCAGTGCAGGGCAGGGCATAGAGACCCCGCTCCCTGCGTTTTTCATCGCGTCCGACCGCGCCAGTGGGCCGCCGCGGTCGTCCGGCACAGCCGGGATAACCCTAGCTCTTCGCTAGGTGGTATCCACATCGAAGCTGACCAGAAGCTGACCCCACAATCCCGCTGTTCTAAATCCAAGGGGACTGTTCGTGAAGATCAAGAGTCAGAAGGACTTTTTCGCGGGCCTCATGTTCACCGCCGTCGGCATCGCCTTCGGCTGGGGAGCGACGGCCTACAACGTGGGCACCGGCGCGCGCATGGGGCCGGGCTACTTTCCGCTGATGCTGGGCATCCTGCTCGCCGTTCTGGGCGCGATCGTGATCTTCACGTCGCTGACCATCGAGACGGTGGACGGCGAGCCGGTCGGAAACATCGCATGGCGCCCGCTGGCCTTCATCATCGGCGCCAACCTCATCTTCGGGATCCTGCTCGGGGGCCTGCCGAGCGTCGGCCTGCCGGCCATGGGCCTGATCGCCGCCATCTATGCGCTGGTGCTGATCGCCGGCCTGGCAGGGGAGCACTACAGCTTCAAGGCCAGCCTGATCCTCGCCACCATCCTGGCCGTCGGCAGTTACCTGGCCTTCGTGGTCGCGCTGAAGCTGCAGTTCCAGGTCTGGCCCACCTTCATCACCGGCTGAGAGCGAGCTCACCATGGATCTCATCAATAACCTCTCCATCGGTTTCACGGCGGCTTTCACGCTGCAGAACCTCATCTACGCCTTCGTCGGCTGTCTGCTGGGCACGCTGATCGGCGTGCTGCCCGGCATCGGCCCGGTCGCCACCATCGCGATGCTGCTGCCCGCCACCTACGCGCTGCCCCCCGTGGCCGCGC
>NZ_BAABGJ010000006.1:0-12162 GCF_039541515.1 Variovorax defluvii | reverse complement strand
CCGTGATCGACGGCCACCAGATGGCCAAGCAGGGCCGAGGGGGCGCCGCGCTCGCGGCCGCCGGCCTGGGCTCCTTCTTCGCCGGCTGCGTGGGCACGCTCATCCTGGCTGCCTTCGCGCCGCCGCTGACCGAGCTGGCCTTCAAGTTCGGCCCCGCCGAGTACTTCTCGCTGATGGTGCTGGGCCTGATCGGCGCCGTGGTGCTGGCTTCGGGCTCGCTGCTCAAGGCCATCTGCATGATCGTGCTGGGCCTCCTCATCGGCCTGGTCGGCACCGACGTGAACTCCGGCGTCGCACGCTACAGCTTCGACATCCCGGAACTGACCGACGGCATCGGCTTCATCGTGATCGCGATGGGTGTGTTCGGCTACGGTGAAATCATCTCCAACCTCTCGCGCCCCGAGGAAGACCGCCAGGTGTTCACGTCCGAGGTGCACCACCTCTGGCCGACCAAGGAAGACTTCAAGAACGGCGTGCCCGCCGTGCTGCGTGGCACCACGCTGGGCTGCGCCCTGGGCATCCTGCCGGGCGGCGGCGCGCTGCTGTCGGCCTTCGCGGCCTACACGCTCGAAAAGAAGATGAAGCTCAAGGCCGGCGAAGTTCCGTTCGGCAAGGGCAACATCCGTGGCGTGGCCGGCCCCGAGGCGGCCAACAATGCCGGCGCGCAGACCTCCTTCATCCCGCTGCTCACGCTGGGCATCCCGCCCAACCCGGTGATGGCGCTGATGGTCGGCGCGATGACCATCCACAACATCCAGCCCGGCCCGCAGGTGATGACCAGCAACCCGGAACTGTTCTGGGGCCTGATCGCCTCCATGTGGATCGGCAACCTGATGCTGATCATCCTGAACCTGCCGCTGATCGGCATCTGGATCAAGCTGCTGTCCATTCCGTACCGCTGGCTGTTCCCTGCCATCGTGCTGTTCTGCGCGATCGGGGTGTACTCGACCAACAACAACACCTTCGACGTCTGGATGGTCGCGATCTTCGGTGTGGTCGGCTACATGTTTATCAAGCTGGGCTGCGAACCGGCGCCGCTGCTGCTGGGCCTGATCCTGGGGCCGATGATGGAAGAGAACCTGCGGCGCGCGCTGCTGCTGTCGCGCGGCTCGTGGAGCGTGTTCGTCACGCGGCCGATCTCGGCCGGCCTGCTGATTGCTGCGGCGCTGATGGTGATCATCGTGCTGCTGCCGGCGGTGAAGTCCAAGCGCCAGGAAGCCTTCGTCGAGGACTAGCTCTCCCCCAGGCTTGCTCACTTCGTGTAGCCGCCAACCCCCTCTTGAACGCAAAGGCCGCCTGCGGGCGGCCTTTGTGCTTTCCTCTTGCTGTTGATGTACGCGGCACAATCGACCCCATGAAAAGAGCCCACTTTCTCCGCACGGGCGCGCTCGCGCTGTGTGCTGCGGCACTGCCCGCCGCCTTTGCCCAGCAGCAGGCCTACCCCCACAAGCCCATCCGGCTGGTCGTACCCTTCCCGGCGGGCGGCGCCACCGACCTGTTCGCGCGCACCCTGTCGCAGAAGATGGGCGAGAAGCTCGGCGGCACCCTGGTGATCGACAACAAGCCCGGGGCCGGCGGTGCCATCGGATCCGATCTCGCGGCCAAGGCGCCGGCCGACGGTTACACGCTGCTGCTGGCCACCACGAGCACGCATTCGATCGGCCCGGCCATCAACCCCAAGCTGCCCTACGACACGGTGCGTGACTTCGCGCCGATCGCCCACGTGGGCGATGCACCGAGCATCATGCTGGTACCCAACAACTCGCCGGCCAGGACAGTGCGCGAGTGGATCGACTACGCGAAGAAGAACCCCGGCAAGCTCAACTACGCCTCCAGCGGCAACGGCACCATCGTTCAGCTGACGGCGGAACTCTTCAAGTCGCAGGCCGGCGTGTTCGTGACGCACATCCCGTACAAGGGCACCGCGCTGGCGATCCCGGACCTGATCAGCGGCAAGGTCGACCTGCTCTTCGATGCGCTGCCCACCGGCATGCCGCACGTGCGCGATGGCCGCTTGCGCGCCCTGGGCGTGACCTCGCTGCAGCGCAGCCCTCTCGCGCCCGAACTCCCGGCCATCGCCGACGTCCTCCCCGGTTTCGAGTCGAACACCTGGTTCGGCCTTTACGGCCCGAAGGGGTTGCCGGCCGACATCGTGGCGAAGGTCAACGCCGCCGCCAACGAAGCGGTGCGCGACCCCGAGGTGCGCGACAAGCTCTCGAAGCTGGGCATCGCGCCGGCCGGCAGCACGCCCGCACAGTTCGCATCGATGGTGGCGCAGGACGCCGCCAAGTGGAAAAAGATCATCATCGACCGGAAGATCAGCAGCGATTGAGCAGCCATGAAGTTCGACTACGCCAACCCCTACACCTCCGTCCGCATCCCCGTCTTCGCGCGCAACGTCGTCTCGACCTCGCACCCTCTTGCGGCACAGGCCGGCCTGCGCATCCTGCAGCAGGGCGGCAACGCGGTCGACGCGGCCATTGCCACCGCCGCCGTGATGACCCTGGTCGAGCCGGTGAGCAACGGCCTGGGCAGCGATGCCTTCTGCATCCTGTGGGACGGTGAGCAGCTTCACGGGCTCAATGCCTCCGGCCATGCGCCGGCCGCGTGGTCGCCGGAGTACTTCCAGCGCAAGTACGGCAAGGATGCCCGCACGCCGCCGCAGCGCGGCATCGACTCGGTGACCGTGCCCGGCGCAGTGCGGGCGTGGGTCGAACTGTCCGAACACTTCGGCAAGCTCGGCTTCGAGGACCTGATGGCGCCGGCCGTCGAGATCGCCGAGCGCGGCTACATCGTGCCGCCGGTGGTGCAGCAGAAGTGGGCGGCGGCCACGCCGCTGCTGCAGAACCAGCCCGGCTTCAAGGAGGCCTTCCTGCCCTCGGGCCGTGCGCCCGAGGTCGGCGAGCTGTTCCGCTTTCCCGCGGCGGCACGCGCGCTCAAGGCCATCGGCGCCACCAAGGGCGATGCCTTCTACAGCGGCGAGATCGCCGAGGCGATGGAGAAGTTCAGCGCCGCCCACGGCGGCGCTCTCAAGGTGCGCGACCTGTCGACCTGGCGGCCCGAATGGGTGGCGCCGATCGCGCAGGACTACCGCGGTTACACGCTGCACGAGATGCCGCCCAACGGCCAGGGCATCGCGGCGCTGATCGCGTTGGGCATCCTCAAGAACTTCGACCTGGGTTCCATGCCCGTCGACTCGGTCGCTTCGCAGCATCTGCAGATCGAGGCGATGAAACTGGCCTTTGCCGACACCTATCGCTTCGTTTCGGACCCGACGACGATGGAGGTGTCCGCCGAGGAGATGCTCGATGCCGCGTACCTCGCCTCGCGCGCCCGGCTCATCGACCCGAGCAAGGCGCAGGACTTCAAGGCCGGCAACCCGGTCAAGGGCGGCACCATCTACCTCACGGCCGCGGACGAGAACGGGATGATGGTCAGCTTCATCCAGAGCAACTTCATGGGCTTCGGTTCGGGCTGCGTGGAGCCCACCTTCGGCATCAGCCTGCAGAACCGCGGCCATGGCTTCAGCCTGGACCCGAAGAGCCCCAACGCGGTGGAGCCGCGCAAGCGGCCCTTCCACACCATCATCCCGGCCTTCCTCACGCAGGACGGCCAGCCGGTCATGAGCTTCGGCGTGATGGGCGGCAACATGCAGCCGCAGGGCCACATGCAGACACTGGTGCGCATGCTGGACCATGGCCAGGCGCCGCAGACTGCCTGCGACGCGCCGCGCTGGCGCTTCAACCACGGCCTGGAGATCAATGCCGAGGCCACGATGAAGCCCGAGGTCGTGCAAGGCCTGCAGGCGCTGGGCCACAAGGTCGAGGTGATCAACGACTCCTACCAGGACTTCGGCGCCGGCCAGTTCATCTGGCGTGCGGGCGATCCGTCCGTCGAGGGCTACGTGGCGGCGAGTGACGCGCGCCGCGACGGCCTGGCCGCAGGGTATTGAAGCTCTCCCCCAGGCTTCGCGCACTTCGGGTCGGCCGGCATGGCGATCAGCTACGCCGGCGTGATGCTGGTCTTCGGCCATGAATTGAGCCTGGGCCAGAGCGCCTCGGCGGCCTGGGGCACGTTGCTGATCTTCCTGAGCGCGGTCAGTTACGCGATCATCGGGCCGCTGTCGACCATCGTGTTGAGCGCGCTGATTCTCGGCGAGCCCTTGACGGCCTGGGTCGCGGCCGGCACGGCGCTGGTGATCGCCGGCATTTTCGTATTCACACGCATGGGGCGCTGAAGGCCCCGGAAGGACATCGACATGGATCTTGGAATCGCAGGCAGAACGGCACTGGTGTGCGGTGCCAGCAAGGGCTTGGGCTACGGCTGCGCCGAGGCGCTGGTGCGCGAGGGCGTGAACGTGGTGATCGTGGCGCGCGGCGCGGAAGCGCTGGCGGATGCCGCGAAGAAGCTGGAGGCCGTTGCCGGTCCGGGCGGGCCGTGGGTCAAGACTCTCGCGGCCGACATCACGACGGCCGATGCACGCGCGGCAGTGTTCGGGCTGCACAAGGACTTCGACATCGTCGTCACCAACGCCGGCGGCCCGCCGCCCGGCGACTTCCGCGACTGGGATCGCGAGGCCTGGATCAAGGCGGTGGACGCCAACATGCTCACGCCCATCGAGCTGATCAAGGCGACGGTGGACGGCATGGCGGCGCGCGGCTTCGGGCGGATCGTGAACATCACGTCGAGTTCGGTCAAGGCGCCGATCGACATCCTGGGCCTGTCCAATGGCGCGCGCAGCGGGCTCACCGGCTTCGTCGCCGGCGTGGCGCGCACCGGCATCGCGGCGAAGGGCGTGACCATCAACAACCTGCTGCCGGGCTCTTTCGAGACCGATCGACTGAAAGGGACGATGGCAGGGGCGGCGAAGAAGTCGGGGCAGGACTTCGACGTGGTCTGGGAGAGCCGCAAGAAGAACATTCCGGCACGCCGCTTCGGCACGCCTTCGGAGTTCGGATCGATCTGCGCGTTCCTGTGCAGCGTGCAGGCGGGGTATTTGAACGGGCAGAACATCCTGGCGGACGGCGGGGCCTATCCGGGGACCTATTGAGCTTGCCGGGTGTTGCTGCGTGCTGCGCGCCGTGCGTTGCGGACCGCCTCCCGCGGCGCGCAGGCCAGCGCTCAAGTCGCCCCATCTACTCGAACGCCAGCCTCCACTGACTGTCCACCGCAAAACTATGCGCCAGGAAGTCGACGAACTCGCGCACCTTTGCCGACGGCTGCCGCGGTTGCGGAAACACCGCATAGAGCGTGCGCGACTCGGGCGTCCATTCCGGCAGCACGGTGCGCAGGCTTCCGGCCGCGATGTCGCCCGCGACCAGGAAGGTGGGCAAGAGCCCGATGCCCGCACCCTCCAGCAAGGACTCGCGCAGGACCAGGCTGTTGTTGCATCGGCAGTTGCCCGCCACGCGCACCGTGCGATCGCCACCCGGCGCGGTGACGTGCCATTCGTCGGGCAACTGCCCGCGGTTGTAGACCATGCAGTTGTGGCGCTTCAGGTCCTGCGGCGTCGCGGGCTCGCCGTGCTGTTCCAGGTAGGCCGGTGAGGCCACCATCGCCCGCGCCATGCGGCCGATGGGCCGCGCGCCGCGCATCGGCTCGCGGTCGTTGCCGGCGATCAGGATCGACACGTCGAAGCCGGCCTCGGCCGGGTCCACGAAATAGTCGTTGAGGGTCAGCTCCAGCTTCACCTCCGGAAAGCGCGCGAGAAAGTCCGCGATGCTGCGCCCCAGGTGCGCCGAGCCCAGCGAGACCGGCGCGCGCACCTTCAGCAGCCCGCGCGGCGTCGGGTGCAGTTGCCCGGCAGTCTTCTCGGCCTCCTCGATGTCGTCGAGGATGCGGATGCAGCTCGCGTAGTAGGTGCGCCCCGCCTCGGTGAGGCTGATGCGCCGCGTGGTGCGCGCCAGCAGCGGCGTGCCCACGTGCGTCTCCAGCCCGGCCACGTACTTGCTCACCGAGCCCGCGGACATCGCGAGTTCCTCCGCCGCGTCGCTGAAGCTGTGGCGCTCCACGACCTTGCGGAACACCGCCATGCAGGTCAGTCGGTCCAAACTCTTTCCAATCTCGAAAGTGATTCTTCTCGATCGGGATGTTTATGCCCGATAAGGAAACTGTCAACATGCCTTCACAGAGCAACGACAGGCCTTCCCACGAGGCCGCGAGGAGAAACGATGAGCCTGCGCACGCGCACCCTGCAACTCGCCATCGCGGCGGGCCTGGCCTGCGGCCTCGGCACCGCGGCCGCCGCGCCCGAAGGCACGCTGCGCTTCGGCACCAACCAGCAGTTGGACGACTGGGAAACACTCACCAAGGCCAACAGCACCTACACCTCGCTGGTCTACGAGGGACTGGCCGAGATGGCGCCCGACGGCGTGACCCTCGTGCCGCGCCTGGCCACCGGGTGGAAGGAGAGCCCGACGAAGGTCGAACTCACCCTGCGGCAGGGCGTCACCTTCCACGACGGCACGCCCTTCGATGCTGCCGCCGTCGTGAAGAACCTCGAACGCGTGCGCGACACGCCCGGCCAGTGGCGCGGCGTGATGGACGGCGTGGACAGGTTCGTCGCGGTCTCGCCCACGCAGGTGGACGTGCTGCTCAAGCGCCCCTCGCCGAACCTGCTGCCCAACCTCGCGCGCCGCGGCGCCTACATGGTGTCGCCCAAGGCGCTCGACAGCGGCAGCTGGAAGACCGCGCCGGTCGGCACCGGCCCCTGGAAACTGGAGCCCAAGGAGGTGATCAAGGGCCTGCGCCAGGTCGTCACCTACTACGACGGCTACTACGCGCCGCAGAGCGTGGGCGTGCGCCGCATCGAGGTGACCCACATCAACGACCCCGACAGCCTCTACAACGCGCTGCGCACCGGCCAGGTCGATATTGTCTGGACCAACGCGTCCATCGCCACCCGCGCCGAGCGCGAGGGCATGAAGGTCAGCTGGTTCCCCTCGGTCCTGTGGCACCTGCAGATGATGGACACGGTCAAGGTGTTCAACAGCACCAAGCTGCGCCAGGCCATCTGCCACGCGATGAACCCGCAGGACTACATCGACGCGCAACTGGGCGGCCGCGGCAAGATCCACACCCAGCGCGTGCGCGAGGGCGTGCCCGGCTACAACCCGGCGGTGAAGGGCTATCCGCACGATCTCGCGAAGGCGAAGCAACTGATGGCCGAGCTGGGCAACCCCAAGCCGCAGATCACGCTCGCGAGCTTCGACAACCAGCGCACCATCGCCGAGCTGTTCAAGAGCCAGATGGCGCAGATCGGCGTGGAGGTCAAGCTGGACCTGATGACCTTCGGCCAGTTCTTCAGCACCTTCCGCAGCGGCAAGTACGCCGCCGCCATCCTGACCGACTCGCAGGACACCGGCCCCTACGACTACTACCTCTATCACTTCGCCCCGACCGGTGCCGGCAATCCGCTGGGCACCACCTTCCCGGCCATCGATGCGGCGGTCAAGGAAGCGCTGGCCGCCGACGACGCGAACGCCCAGAACGCGGCGTGGCAGAAGATGATCAAGGTGGTGAACGACGAGGCGCTGGACTGCGGCTTCTTCGACTACGCGGCCTACTGGGCCTACAACCCGAAGAAGATCTCGAAGGTGGTGTCCACCACGGGCGACGTGGCGGTGTTCCGCTACGCCGACCTGCGCCTGGCGCGCTGAAGGGGAGGGCAGCGTGACCGCCGACACCCTCCTGATCCACGGCGCCACCGTCCTCAGCATGGACCCGCAGGTGGGCGACCTCGCCCGCGGCGACGTGCTGGTGCAGGGCGGCCGCATCGCCGCCGTCGGCCCCGCGCTCGATGCGCCTGCGGGCGCCGAGCACATCGAAGCCACGGGCATGATCCTCATCCCCGGCCTGATCGACTCGCACACCCACATGTGGCAGGCGCCGCTCAAGGGCCTGGGCGCGGGGCTCTGGGGCGCGGCCGACTACAGCCGCCACGTGTTCCCGCTGCGCGAGAAGTTTTCGGCCGAGGACATGCACGACGCCACCTTCGCCTGCGGCGTCGAGATGCTGGACCGCGGCATCACCACCGTGCTGGACTTCTGCCACAACGTCATGACGCCGCAGCACGCCGAGCAGGCGCTCGCCGCCCATCGCCGCACGGGCCAGCGCATTCTTTTCGCGTACGGCATGCTGGGCGCCTTCAAGACGCTGGCGGCGGAGCACGGCTGGCGCCTGGCGCAGATCCGCGACCTGGCCGGCGCGATGCGCGGAGGCGACGGGCTGCTGCGGCTGGGCATCGCACTGGGCTCGCTGGAGTACGCGGGCCTGGAGCTGGTCGCGACCGAGATCGCGCTCGGGCGCGAGCTGGGCCTGGTCATGAGCTTCCACCAGAATCCGCCCGGCCAGATCCTGGAGCTGCACCAGGCCGGCCTGCTCGGCGGCGACCTGCTGCCGGTGCATGCGAACGTCGCGACCGACCACGAGCTGGCCCTGCTGGCGCAGCACGGCTGCGGCATCTCCTTCACCGTCGAGGGCGAGTTCGGCGGCGGCCGGCCGATGAGCATCATCGGCCGCGCACACCGCGCGGGCGTCACGCCCAGCCTCGGCGTCGACATCCCCTCGCGCGTGGCGCTGGACCTGTTCGCGCAGATGCGCCTGACCTTCCAGGTCATGCGCAACGAGGAGGCCACCGTCGAGCGCATCGCCGGCCGCTGGCCGCTGGCGCGCCACCCCGGCACGCCGCATGCGCAGCCGCGCCACATGCTGGCGTACACGACCGTCAACGCCGCCCGCGCACTCGGCCTGGGCGACGAGATCGGCCGCATCGCGCCCGGCCTGCGCGCCGACCTGGTGCTGCTGCGCACCGGCCCCTACGGCATGTCGCTGGGCGATCCCGCGGCACACGTGGCCCTGCAGAGCTGCGCCGCCGACGTGGACACGGTGCTGGTCGACGGCCGCGTTCGCAAGCGCGATGGCCGCCTGCTGGATCTCGATCCGGCCGAGGCCGCGGCCGCCAGCCGGCGCGTGCGCGAGCGCGTGCTCGGGCCGCAGCAGCCGGGGCAGGGCGTGGCGCGCGCATGAAGCGCCTGGTCCTCGCGCGGCTGGCCGCGGTGCTGCCGATCCTGTTCGCGGTGTCGCTCTTCACCTTCGTGCTGACGCGCCTGACCTCGACCGATCCGGTCAGCCAGATCCTCGGCCCCGGTGCTTCCACGGCCGACCGTGCCGAATACGCGCGCGGCCTGGGACTGGACCGGCCGCTGCCCGAGCAGTTCCTCGGCTGGGTCGGCGGGGCGCTGCGCGGCGACCTGGGCCAGTCGCTCTACACCAGCCTGCCGGTGACCGCCTCGATCGGCGATGCCGTGGGCGTGACCCTTTCGCTCGCGCTGGCCGGCATGCTGCTCGCATTGCTGCTCGGCCTGCCGCTGGGCATCGCGGCGGCGGTGCGCCATGGTTCGTGGGCCGACCGTGCGCTCACGCTGGTCGTGTCGCTGGGGCTGGCGGTGCCCAGCATCTGGCTGGCACTGCTGCTCTCACTCACCTTCGCGGTCGAGCTGAAGTGGTTCGACGTGGTGGGCTACACGCCGTTCTCCGACGACCCGCTCCAATGGGCGCGCGGCCTCGTGCTGCCCGCGGTGGCCTTGAGCGTGCACACCGCGGCGGTGATCGCGCGCCAGATGCGCAGCGCGATGATCGAGGTGCTGCAGTCGCCGTACGTGCATGCGCTGCGGGCACGCGGGCTGCCGCGGCGCACCATCGTCTGGCGCTATGCCATCCGCAACGCGATGGTGCCGGTGCTCAGCGTCATCGCGATCCAGATGTCGGTGCTGGTCGGCGCCAGCATCGCCATCGAGCGCATCTTCGCGGTGCCGGCGCTGGGCACGCTGCTGATCGACAGCGTGGTGCGCGGGGACTTTCCCATCCTGCAGGGCGTGGTCGTCGTCATCGCGCTCATCGTGCTCACCGTCAACCTCGTGGCCGACATCGGTTACGGGCTGATCAATCCGAAGGTGCGCATCCATTGAACACGAGCACCACCGCTTCCGCGAAGACGCTGTCCGCCATGGCCACGCCCGCTGCCGCCGCCAATGACGAAGCCGCGCGCCGACTGGCGCCGCGCCTGAAGGCCCTGGCGCGCCCCTTCGTGCTGCTGCCCGCGGCCTGGCTGCTGTTGCTGCTGGCCTGCGCCGTCGCGGCACCGCTCGTGGCGCCCTACGATCCTTTCCACCCCGACCTCAAGCACCGGCTGGAGGCGCCGAACGCCCTCTACTGGCTGGGCACCGACGACCTGGGCCGCGACACGCTCTCGCGCCTGGTCTTCGGCGCCCGCACCGCGCTGCTCGCCTCGCTCGAGAGCGTGGCCATCGGCGCGGTGCTGGGCATCGGCATCGGGCTGGCGGCGGGCTACCTGGGCGGCTGGCTCGACCGCGTCGCGATGCGCCTGGCCGACGTGATGCAGTCCATCCCCGCCGTGCTGCTGGCGCTGGCGCTGATCGGCGTCTTCGGCAAGGGCCTGGGCAACGCGATGCTGGCGGTCGGGCTGATTTTCTCGGTGAGCTTCATGCGCATCACACGGGCGGTGGTGCTCGCCGAGCGCGAGCGGCTGTACGTGGACGCGGCGCGCGTGCTCGGGCTCGGGCCGCTGGCGATCATGCTGCGGCAGATTTTGCCCAACGTGGCCGGGCCGCTGGTGGTGCAGGCCTCGATCTCGCTCGGGACTGCGTTGCTCATCGAGGCGATGCTGAGCTTTCTTGGCGTGGGTGCCGACAGCACCCAGGTGAGCTGGGGTGCGATGCTGGAGACGGCCCGCCAGTTCCAGAGCGAGCAGCCCTTCCTGCCGGTGCTGCCGGGCGTGGCGATCACGTTGACGGTGCTGGCCTTCAATCTGCTCGGTGATGCGCTGCGCGACAGCCTGCTGCCGGGCGGGCCGCGCGTTCCGCGGCGCGCGGCGGCCGTGACCGCGGCGCGGCCTGTCGCCGATGACGTGGGCTGGGTCGAGGCGCTGCCGGCCGACACGCTGCTGCGCATCGAGCACCTCACCGTGCGACTGCAGGGGCCTCAGGGCGATGCCGAATTGCTGAGCGACGTGTCGCTGCATCTGCGGCGCGGGGAGGTGCTGGGGCTGGTGGGCGAGTCGGGGTGCGGCAAGTCGATCACCGCGGCGGCCATCATCGGACTGCTGCCGCCTGCGGCGCGCGTTTCAGGCGGCTCGGTGCGCCTGGGCGAGACCGAACTGGTCGGGATGGACGAGGCGCTGGCCCGGCGGGTGCGCGGGCGGCGCATCGGCATGGTCTTCCAGGATGCGGTGGCGGCCCTGTCGCCGGTCCACACCGTCGGGCGGCAATTGATCGATGCGGTGCGCGCGCACGGCGGGCTCGATGCACGGCAGGCTCGCGCGCGGGCGATCGAGTTGCTGGAGATGGTCGGCGTGCCGGATGCGCAGCGGCGCATGGACGACTACCCGCACCAGTTTTCCGGCGGCATGGCGCAGCGCGTGGTGATCGCGGGCGCGCTGGCCTGCGATCCGGAACTCCTGATCGCCGACGAGCCGACCACGGCGTTGGACGTGACCATCCAGGCGCAGGTGCTGGATCTGTTGATGGAACTGCGCGAGCGGCTCGGGATGTCGATTCTGCTGATCACGCATGACCTGGGGGTGGTGGCGGATGCCTGCGATCGGGTGGCGGTGATGTACGCGGGGCAGATGGTCGAGACGGGTCCCGTGCGGGAGGTGCTTGCGCGGCCTCGACATCCCTATACGGCGGCGCTGCTGGCGGCGATGCCCAAGGGGGGCGGGGACGCAGCGGTACTGGCGACCATTCCGGGGCGTGTGCCGCCGGCCTGGGCGTGGCCGCAAGGGTGCCGGTTTCATCCGCGGTGTCCGCATGCGGGCGAAGTCTGTGCTGGCGCTGCGGTGGGGTTGGTGCAAGGGGTGCGGTGTGTGCGGGTCGAGGGGCTTGAGCCTTGGAAGGGAGAGAGGGTGTTGCTTTGAGAGCCTGGTTTTTGCCTTGTTGGTTGGGTGGCGCAGGAGCCTTGAATTTGGCTCTTGGGCCTTTGTTTTGGCCTTGCTTGTTGTGTGGCGCAGGAGCCGGGAATTCGCCACTGGGGCCTCTGTTTTTGCCTTGCTTGTTGTTTGGCGCAGGAGCCGGGAATTCGCCCCGGCGGGCGAGTTACTTTCTTTGTCTCGCCAAAGAAAGTAACCAAAGAAAGGCGACCCCA
>NZ_BAABGJ010000005.1:0-21304 GCF_039541515.1 Variovorax defluvii | reverse complement strand
GCTGCGGCGAGGGCTGCGGCTGCGCGACGGCGGCGACGGCGGCGACGACCGCCGCCGCCCGGGGCGCGGACCTGGCGCCGCCCGCGGCCAGGCGCGGCGAGGCGCGCCCCGGCGGCCACGAACGCGTGCGCGCCGAGCCCGGCGAGACCCTGGCCAAGCAGCTCGCGCTGGTGATCGACCTCAACGTCTGCGTCGGCTGCCATGCCTGCGTGACCTCCTGCAAGCAGTGGAACACCTCCGGCAGCGCCGGCCCGCTGGCGGACGAACAGCCCTATGGCGCCGACCCCACCGGCACCTTCTTCAACCGCGTGCAGACCTACGAGGCCGGGTCCTTCCCCGGCACCGAAACCATCCATTTCCCCAAGAGTTGCCTGCACTGCCAGGACCCGCCCTGCGTGCCGGTGTGCCCCACCGGCGCCAGCTACAAGCGCAAGGAAGACGGCATCGTGCTGGTCGACTACGACAAGTGCATCGGCTGCAAGTACTGCGCCTGGGCCTGCCCCTACGGCGCGCGCGAGCTGGACGAGGAGCGCCAGGTCATGACCAAGTGCACCCTGTGCGTGGACCGCATCTACGACGAGAAGCTGCCGCAGGAAGACCGCAAGCCCGCCTGCGTGAAGGCTTGCCCGACCGGCGCGCGCCTCTTCGGCGACGTGAAGGACCCGGACTCCGAGGTGTCGAAGGCGATCCGCGAGCGCGGCGGCTATTCGCTGATGCCGGAATGGGAGACCAACCCCGCCAACCAGTACTTGCCGCGGCGGGTGACCGACGCCGCCGGCGGCGCGAGCCGCGTGCAGCCCAAGCTGGGAGGCATGTCGTGAAGCCCGCGTTCTCGGTCGTCGTCTTCACCACCGTGGCGGGGGCGGCCCAGGGCCTGGTGGCCACGCTGGCGCTGGCCTCGCTGGCGGGCCTGCCGCTGTCGCCGGGCTTCCTCGGCAGTTCGTTGCTGGTCGCGATCGTGATGCTGCTGGTCGGGCTGGGGGCCTCCTTCGGCCACCTGGGGCGGCCGGAGCGAGCATGGCGGGCGGCCATGATGTGGCGCACCTCCTGGCTCTCGCGCGAGGTGATCGTGCTGCCGGCCTTCATCGCGCTGGTGGCGCTGTGGTGGTGGATGTTGCGCCAGGGGCCGGTGGCGGCCTGGCTGCCGCTGGCCGCGCTGTTGCTGGCCGCGCTGCTGTGGTACTGCACGGCGATGATCTACGCCTGCCTGCGTTTCATCCAGGAGTGGGCGCAGCCGCTGACGCCGGTCAACTTCGCGCTCATCGGCCTGTCCTCCGGCCTGGTGCTGGCCAGCGCATTGGCGGCATTCGCCAACGAGCAGGCACTGTTGTCGGTGAGCGGGCCGGCGGCCCTCGTCCTCACGCTGGCGGCCGGTGCGGCGCGGCTGCTTTCGCTGCGCCGCAATGCCGCGCTGGTGCCGCGCTCCACGCTGCAAACGGCCACCGGCATCCGTGCGCCCAAGCTGGTGCAGAAGTCCATGGGCATGTCGGCCGGGGCCTTCAACACGCGCGAGTTCTTCCATGGCGTGAGCCGCGCGGCGCTGCGCCAGGTGAAGTGGGGCTTCATGTTGTTCGCCTTCGTGGTGCCGGCGCTGCTGTTGCTTTGGGCGCTGGCGACGCCGTCCCCCATGGCCTTCGCGCTCGCGCTCGTTGCACAGACGCCGGGGTTGATCGCGGAGCGCTGGTTCTTTTTCGCCCAGGCGCGGCATCCGCAGAACCTGTACTACCAGGTCGTGTCCTGAGAAGGGGTGAGCGACCCCGCCAGTTGCCAGTGAGCTTATGTGTCGGGCACGAACATGTAACCCGCGTTGCGCACCGTCCGGATACACCGCGGCTCGCCGGTCGGGTCCGGCTCCACCTTGCGCCGCAGCCGCCCGATGCGGATGTCGATCGAGCGGTCGAAGGGCTCCCACTCGCGGTTGCGGGTGTGCACCAGCAACTGGTCGCGCGAGAGCACCCGGTTCGGGTTGGCCAGGAACACGCGCAGCAGGTCGAACTCCATCGCGGTCAGCGCGACCTCCGCGCCGTTGGCCTCGAACAGCCGGCGCGCCTCCATGTCCACCTCGCAGCGGCCGAAGCGCTGGCGACCGCCCGTCAGGGGCGCCGGCGCCGAGGCCGGAGGCTCCGGTGCCCCGGTGCGCGCGCGGGTACGGCGCAGCACGCTCTTGAGGCGCGCCAGCAGCTCGCGCGGGTCGAAGGGCTTGGCAACGTAGTCGTCGGCGCCGATCTCCAGGCCGACCACCCGGTCGATCACGTCGCCGGAGGCCGTCACCATGATGATCGCGAGGTCGTGCCGCTCGCGCAGGTACTTGGCCAGGCTCAGACCGTCCTCGCCCGGCAGCCGGATGTCGAGCAGCACCAGGTGCGGCGTCTCCTGCTCGATGCATTCGCGCATCTGCTGGCCGTTGGCCGCCTCGCAGGTGGAGAAGCCGTGGCTGCCGAGGTACTCGCGCAGCATCGCGCGCACCGACGCGTCGTCGTCCACGATGAGCACACGGGCGGGCTCGTCCATGGCCGGCATTCTGCCGTGTGATCCGGCTGCTACACAACTGCAACAAGGTGGAGGACGGGCGTCGCGCGGCGGTTACCCGCGCTGTCCAGACTGCGGTCCAGGACACACGATCCTGCCGTGGAGCGCCGGCACCGCGCTCTTCTTCACACCCGGGGAACAAGCCATGACCACCGCCACGTCCACCACCACCACCTCCCGCTACGCCAAGGTCATCGAGATCTCCAAGCGCGTGCGCTGGGAGATCGAGCGCGACCTGATCCGCGGACGCGACTTCGACTACGGCCGCCCCTTCCTGCCCGAGGGCCTGTCGCTCGCCGACGAACTGGAATTCCTGGACGCCGGCGACCGCCGCCTGCTGAGCCAGGTGCAGGGCCGCACCTATGCCTACATGTTCGGGCTCGCGGAGCGCTTCATCAGCGCGAAGATCATGGAGATCGGCCATGCCCGCGCCTTCGGCGACCAGGTCGAGATGGAGGCGCTGGTGCGGATGAC
Source organism: Variovorax defluvii (assembly GCF_039541515.1). Classification (NCBI taxonomy): domain Bacteria; kingdom Pseudomonadati; phylum Pseudomonadota; class Betaproteobacteria; order Burkholderiales; family Comamonadaceae; genus Variovorax; species Variovorax defluvii. The sequence continues at coordinate 18,301 of NZ_BAABGJ010000005.1, read as the reverse complement.
CGACGAGGAACTCAAGCACCAGGCGCTGTTCCGCCGCCTCGAGGACATGATGGCCGCCGGCATGCCCGCCGGCTACCGCAAGACGGCGGAGCCGAACGCGGTGGCGCAGGCCGTGCTGGCCGGCAGCACCTGGGCGGTGCTGGCGCTGACGCTGCATATCGAGCGCTTCACGCAGGCGCACTACCGCGCCAGCATCGGCCCCGACGAGGCGCTGTGCCCGTTGTGGAAGGACGTGTTCCTCTTCCACTGGCGCGAGGAAGCCCAGCACACGGTGCTGGACGAGCTGGAGTTCCTGCGCGCGGACGATCAGGTGGATGCCGCCGCGCGCGACGCGGCAGTGGACGACCTGATCGGGCTGGTGGGCGCCTTCGACGCCATCCTGCAGGGCCAGGCGACGGCCGATGCCGCCTACTTCTGCGCCCTGGCCGGCACGCCGATCGACGTCCTGCGGCAGCGGCGCATCGAGGGCCTGATTCTGAAGGCCTATCGCTGGCAGTACCTGGTCTCGGGCTTCATGGAGCCGCGTTTCCGCAAGATCCTTTTCTCGTGCCTGGACGATGCCCAGGCGATCCGCGTTCGCAACGCGATGGCGCCGCTGGTCTACGCGGTGCCGCAGCAGGCTGCGGTGTTCGACGCGATGGCGGCCTGAACGGGCCTGCGCGGGGCGGTGCGCCTCACGCGGTCGCCACGCCGAGCAGCTCGCCCAGCGTGGCGCGCAGCCGCTCGGCATCGATGGGCTTGCGCAGCAGCGTGCGCACGCCGCACTGCTCCAGCTCCTGCGGATCGAATGCGCCGGCGTTGCCGCTGATCAGCACCACCGGCAGACTGGGCCGCAGCGCGCGGGCACGCGCGGCCAGCTGCAGGCCGGTCATGTGCGGCATGGTCTGGTCGGTGATGAGCAGGTCGGCCTCGTGCGCCGGCTCGGCCAGCCAGGCGGCTGCGGTCTGCGGCTCGCGTTGGAGCTGCACGCGCAGACCCCAGCTGGCCAGGCGCTCGACCAGGAAGTCGCCCACCATCGGGTCGTCCTCCACCACCAGCACGTTCCCGCGCAGGGCCGGCACGTCCGCGGCGATCGCGCGGCGCGGCGCGGGGCCGGCGGCGTTGCAGGCCGGGACCGGGGTGGCGGCGCGCGGCAGCATCACCGAGAACACCGAACCGTGCCCGCGCGCCGTCTGCACGCGCAGGTGGCCGCCGTGGCCATGCACGATGCCGTGCACCATCGCCAGCCCCATGCCCGAGCCGCTGCCCGGTGCCTTGGTCGAGAAGAAGGGGTCGAAGATGCGCTCCAGCAACTCCGGCGCGATGCCGCTGCCGCTGTCGGCCACGCTCAGTTCCACCCACGGCCCGCCGTCCACCGGCGCCCGGCACGAGGCGCACTGCCAGCGCTGCTGCGCGTGCGCATTCAGGTGCACGCTGATGCGGCCGGCACCATCCAGCGCGTCGCGCGCGTTGATGCACAGGTTGAACAGCACCTGCTCGAGCTGCACCGGATCGACCGCCACGCACAGCGGAGCGCCCAGGTCGTCGACATTGGCGTTGCCGCCCAGCGTGACCGAGGAGGGCAGGGTGGCGCGCAGCAGGCGCAGCGTCTGCCGCACCAGCGGGCCGACGTCGAGCACGCGCGCCTCGCCGCGCTGGCGGCGCGCGAAGGCCAGCATCTGCGCGATCAGGTCGCGTGCGCGCTGCGCCGCCAGGTGCGCCTGGCCGAGCTGGCGCTGCAGCATCGGGTCGTCCAGCGCCTGGGCGCGCTCCTCGCCCAGCACCAGGTAGCCGATCACGCTGGTGAGGATGTTGTTGAAGTCGTGCGCGATGCCGCCGGTGAGCTGGCCGATGGCCTCCATCTTCTGCGCCTGGCGCAGCTGCGCCTCCAGGGCCAGCCGCGCCGCCTCGGCCTCGCGGCGCGCGCTGATGTCGCGCACGTGGCCGACGAAGATGTTGCCCCCGGGCGCCTCGGCCACGCTCACCGCCAGTTCGACCGGAATCTCCTCGCCGCTGGCGGTGAGGGCGGTGGTCTCGACCAGCCGGCCCACCATCGGGCCGTTGCCGCCCAGCGGGAGTTCGCGCACCCAGCGCCGGTGTGCCTCGCGCCGGCGCTCGGGCACGATCACCTCGGCCACCTCGCGGCCGAGCACCTCCTCGCGCCGGTAGCCGAACACCCGCTCGGCGGCGGCGTTGAATTCGACGATGCGGCCTTCGCCGTCCATGCCGATCACGCAGTCGAAGGCGGCCTCGACCGTGGCGCGCAGGCGCGCCTCGCTGCGTTGCAGCGCGCGCTCGCGTTCGCGGCGCTCGGTGATGTCGCGGGTGAAGGCCAGGATGTGGCGGCGGCCGTTGAAGGTGGCGGGCTTGAGGCGCACCTCGTCCCAGTGCAGGCTGCCGTCCTTGTTGCGGCGTTGCCATTCGAAGGGAGGGCACTGGCCCTGCTTGGCCAGCTCGATCCAGCGCGCCGCCTCCACGGCGGTGTAGGGCGGCACGTTCGAGCTGACGTCGGCCACCGACAGGCGCACCAGTTCGTCGTGCGGGTAGCCGAAGGTCTCGCAGGCCTTGCTGTTGACGTCGATGATGCGGTCGCTGTCCCAGTCGTGCACGAAGATCGCGTCCTCCGCGGTCTCGAAGATGGTGCGGTAGCTGGCCTCGGAATGCTGCAGCGCCTCGCTGGCGGCCAGCCGCTCGACCTCGGCGGCGGCGCGCATGGCGAAGATCTTGAGCATGGACTCCACCCGGTCCAGCTGCGTGAGCGGCCGGCGCGAGGCGACCGACACCACGCCCAGCGGTGTGCCGTCGGTCGCGGTCAGCGGGTAGCCGGCGTAGCTCACGGTGCCTTGGACCTTGGCGTCGTCGTCGTCGGGGAAGAGGGCCTGCAGCTCGCTCGGATAGGCGCGGAACTGGTGGCCCAGCACCGTCTCGCAGGGCGTACCCGCGAGGTCGTAGCACACGTCGCGGATGACCTCCCCGTCGAGGTGCATGGCCAGCATGCGAAGCTGCTTCGCCTCGCAGCACTCGTGCCGCGCGATGAACGCCACCTCCACGTGCAGGATGGTCGCGAGCAGCCGCACCAGCTCGTCGAAGACCGAGCCGGTGCCCGCGTTCGAGACCGCCAGCGCCGCCGAGCGCAGGGCTTCGTCGGTGCGGCCGCGCTCGATCTCCGCGGCCACGCGGCCGGCGACGATCTTGAGCATCGCCTCCGCATGCTCGGCGTCGCCGCCGGCGATGGGTTGGCGGTCCATCGCGACCAGCAGGCCCAGCGCTTCGCCGCCGCTGTCGCGCAAGGGGAAGGCGGCATAGGCATCCATGCCCTTGGCGGCGAACAGCGAGCCCGGCGGAAACTGCGCCGCCACGCCTTCGCCCATGTAGCGGAACTCGCCGCCGACCACGCGTGCGCACGGCGTGCCGGCGAGGCCGTAATCGAAGTTCTGCAGGGTCCGGCCGTCCAGCCGCACGGCCAGGGTGCGCATCAGGCTGCAGGCGTTGTCGGAGTAGACGGCGATGAAAACGGTCGGTACCTCCAGCGCCTCCGCCAGCTCGCGCACCAGGGCATCGAAGAGGCCCGGGCCGCTGGCCTGCGCCACCGCCAGCGCCACCCGGCGCAGCGACTGCAGCTGGGCCGTGAGGCCGGCCAGGCGGTCGTCGTCGGTGGATGTCGCTGCCAAAGCGTGCATGGCGCGAGTCTAGGCGCGAGCAACAGCGTCGTGGTCTTCATTGCCCGACGAATACACGGCGGATACATCGCGGTTTCGCGCGTTGCGCGGCGAAGCGAAACAGCTACCGACGCGTGTTCTTTCGAAATGCTGCGAATACGGTGGCCGTCCATCCTCGCAAGCATCGGCCCGCAGTGGGCCGGACCCCGAGAGCCCCAGAGAACCGTCAAGACCGTCCCAGAGAAACCAGAGCACCCCGAGTCCGGGGGAGAGGAGTGTTGGCAATGTCCGAGCGTGCGTTCCCTTCGCTGTTGACCGAGCTGCAGCGCCTGCGCTGGGCCTTTCATGCCTGGTGCCTGATGCTGCCCTGGCTGCTGCGCAAGCCGCTGTCGCGCGAGCTGCGCCGGCTGAGGCCCGGCATCGGCTCGGTGCTCGGCCATGCGCTGGCGGCCATGCTGGGCACCGGCTGCGCCAGCCTGCCGGCGCCGGTACCGCAGGCCGAGCGCCCGCACTCGAGCGCGATCGCGCAGGTGGCCCACACGCGCCTGGCCCAGGTGGCGCGCGTCTCGGCCGAAGGCGCGAGCCCGGCGCTCTCCGGTTTCCGGCTGCTGGCCGACGGCGACCAGGCGCTGGACGCGCGCATCGCGCTGGCACGGCGGGCCCAGGTCTCGCTGGACATCCAGTACTACCAGGTGGCGGCCGATGCCACCGGCCGGCGCTTCCTGCGCGAACTGGCCGACGCCGCCGCGCGCGGCGTGCGGGTGCGCCTGCTGGTCGACGACCTCTATGCCGGCGACAGCCGCCTGCTGCTGGCCGGCCTGGCGGCGCAGCCGAATGCCGAGGTGCGGCTGTTCAACCCGCTGCCGCAACGCCGCGGCGCGGTCGCCACGCGGGTGGCGCTGTCGATGCACGAGTTCGAGCGCATCAACCGGCGCATGCACAACAAGCTCTTCATCGCCGACGGCTCCCTGGCCCTGATCGGCGGGCGCAACATCGCCGACGACTACTTCCAGCGCGGCGGGCGGTCGAGCTTCATCGACATGGACGTGCTGTGCGCCGGCCCGGTGGTCGGCGGCTTCGAGACGGTGTTCGACCGCTTCTGGAACAGCGAGCAGGTGTGGCCGGTGCACGCACTGCTGCCGGAGGCCGAAGAGGAGGGCCGGGCGCGCCGGTCCTTCGCGCAAGCGGTCATGGACCTGGGCCCCACGCCGGCTGTCGCGCCACTGGACCGCCTCGGCTACCGCCCGGTCGCCGCCGAACTCGACGAGGGCCGGCTGATGCTGCATTTCGCGCCGGCGCAGCTGATGGCGGACGGCCCCGACAAGGTCGAGGCCGACACCCGCGGCGCGCCCGATGCCTTTGCGCTCGAAGGCGCGCTGAAGGCGATGCGCGAAGCACGCTCGCAGGTGCTGGTGGCCAGTCCCTACCTCATCCCCGGCCAGCGCGGGCTGGCGCTGATGCGGCGCGCCCGCGCCAAGGGCCTGCGGGTCGTGCTCATGACCAACGCGTTGGCGGCCACCGACGAGCCGCTGGTGCACTGGGGCTATGCGCGCTACCGCGCCGAGATGCTGCGCATGGGGGTCGAACTGCACGAACTCAGCCCGGTGCTGCGACGGCGCGCGGGCGCCTCGCCCGGCGAGTCGGCCTCCTCGACGGGCCGGCTGCACGCCAAGCTGGCGGTGATCGACGGGCGGCGCCTGCTGATCGGCTCGATGAACATGGACCGCCGATCGATGCGTGCCAACACCGAGCTGGGCCTCCTGATCGACAGCCCGGCGCTCGCGGTCGAGGTCACCCAGACCCTGCAGCGCGACCGCGACACCGGAAGCTGGCGCCTGCGCGCCGGCGCCAGCCGCCCGGGCAGCATCGAATGGGTGGCGCAGGAACCTGGCGGCGAGGTGGTGCATGCGCGCGAGCCGGGGGCGGACTGGGTCACGCGACTGAAGCTGGGGCTGATGTCCTTGTTCGTGGCGGAAGAACTGCTCTGAGGGCCTGCCGTGCCTGTTCGAAGGCCCCGAAGCGCGGTGCGTACGCTGCTGACACGCTGAGCTTGCCGACGCCGGCGTCAATCGGCCGGCATTCCCGCATCCGTCCCCAGCCGCAGGTGCAGGCCGACCGGGTGCATCGTGAATTCCAGGATCTCGTCGGGCGGCGTGCCGTCCGGCGTGCCGACTTCCAGCAGCTGGAAGTCCCGCGCCAGCATGCTGAGCACGAGCTTGATCTCCAGCATCGCCAGGTAGCGGCCCGGGCACAGCCGGGGCCCCGCGCCGAAGGGCATCGACAGGCGCTTGGGTGAGTGCACCGAAGCGGCGCCGTCGGCCAGCCAGCGTTGCGGGATGAAGGCCCGAGGCGCTTCGATCGCTGCATCGTCCACCGCGCCGGGCCGCATCAGCAGATACAGCCGCGTGCCGTGGGGGATGTGCACATCACGGATCGCGGTGTCGCGCACGGCATCGAGGATCAGCAGCGGCGCCACCGGGCGCAGGCGCATCGCCTCGCTCGCGCAGGCTTCCGCATAGGGCATCTGCCGCAGTTCGTCCAGCGCCTGCGCCACCGGTGCGTCGCGCAGCACCGCGCGGGCTTCCTCCACCAGCCGCTCCCAGGCTTCGGGATGCTCGTGCAGCAGGTAGAAGGTCCAGGCCAGCGTGTTGGCGGTGGTGTCCTCCGAGGCGGTGAGCATGGTGAAGACGTTGCCCCGGATGTCGGACTCGCTCAGGGCGCTGCCGTCCGCGTCGCGGGCGGCGAGCATGGCCTCCAGCAGGTCGGTCGGCTGCTCGCGCCGTTCGGGATGCTGCCGCAGGCGCTCGCGCCCCTGCGCGATGATCTGGCCGATGATGCGATGCAGCGTGGCGATGCGCCTGTCGTGCGCGATGTCCGAGGGCAGCCTGACATACCGCCAGTACGCGAACGGCAGGTTCATGCGATGGAAGACCATCGGGAACATGTGCTTGAGGTTGTCGTGCAACTCGCTCTGCGCGTTCTCCAGGGTGTTGATGTCCAGGCCGTAGGCGATGCCGGAGGCCGCATCCACCGAGTAGTGCATCAGCTCGTCCTGCAGGTCCATGACCTTCTTCGCGTGCGCTGCGACGATCCAGCGCTTGCGCAGCCGCCGCGTCACGCGCGTCAGGGTCGGCATGTAGTTGCGCAGGTGCTCGGGGTCGAAGCCGGCCATCACCATGCGGCGCTGGCGGCGCCACTCGTCGCCTTCGGCGGCAAACAGCCCGTAGGCATCCGATTCCCGCGCGATGGAAGCGAAGTTCCTCGGTCGGCTCCAGGTATCCGGGCGCGCGCGCAGCACGGCGGCGATGTCCTCGGTCCCGCTGATGACGACGATCTGCTGCCGTGCGACCCGAAGCCGGTAGGTGTCGCCGTAGGTGCGGGCCCAGCCTTCGAGCTGCAGGTGCAGGCGCGACACCTTGAGCTGCAGCAGGTGGCCCAGCACCAGCGATTCCTTCGGCCCCGGCAACTGGCTGATCGACGTGGGCCGCTGCGCGCTCGCGGCAGCGGCAGGGGGACGCTCGGAGATCGCGCTCATCCTTCTCTCCTCGGCCGGCAGTGATGGGGCTCCTTCTACAGGGCATCCATCGCCGCGCGCTTTGCAGAGATGATTCGGATGCAACCAAGCGTAGCGGCCGTGCGCCGCGCACGGCCTGGGCCCGCCTACTTGCTCTTGGCCTTTTCGAGCAGGGCGCGCGCCTCCTCGCGCCGGCCCGCGTCCGCCACCTGGCGTCCGGGCCGCGGCGGCGCCTGGATCGCGCGCTCGAGGTAGGCCACGGCCTGGTCGGGCTGCTTCGTCTCGATCAGGTACTCGCCGTAGAAGAAGTTCGGATCGATGCCCTTGGGATTGAGGGCCAGCGCTTTCTGCAGCAGTTCCTTGGCCTTGGCCTTGTCGCCGAAGCCGACCGGCCAGCCGGGGACCTTGTAGTAGAGAACGCCGAGGCTGTTGTAGGCCGAGCCGTCCAGCACGTCGCCATCGATGCGGATGGCTTCTTCGTACAGCGCCTTGGCCTGCTTGACCAGGCCGAGGGCGCCGAGGCCGCCGCGCTCGCCGGCCCAGGAACTGACGATGATGCCTTCCCACACCAGTGGCTCGCTGCGGCCCGGATGGGCTTCGCTCACCTTGTGCGCGCGGGCCGCCAGCGCCTCGAAGCGCTTCTCGCGTTCGGCCGGCGGGGCCTGGTAGCGGATGGTCTCCCATTCACGCTGCAGTTCGGCGACGGCATCTTCGACGCCGGCGGCATGGGCCACCCGAGGCACCAGGGGCGCAGCCACCAGTGGTGCGACGACTGCAGCCAGCAGCAGGGCATGCAGCGCGCGGCGGGAAGGCATGGGGATGGAAGATGGTTGTTTCGTTGTCATGATTCGAGTCCCTGGAACGCCGTTGTCGGCGAAGTGGCGCCTGGCGCTGCATCCGCTTTCGCGGCGGCGGACAGGCAGTTGCGATGCTTGACGAAGGCCGCGTCCATCCGTGCAGGCGCGAGCCCGTTCAGCCGGACCGCCCAGGCCTCCGGAAAGCCGAGAAAGCGCTCGGTGGCCTCGCTCTCCAGCAGCTCGAGCATCGCCTGCGCCACCGCCTCGGGGGTGTCCGAGGCGGTGCCGGTGGCTCGGTTGTAGGCCTCGACGCCGGCCGAGTTGAAGGGCGTGCGCGTGCTGCGGGGTCCGAGGTACTGCACGCGCACGCTGCTGTCGCCCAGCTCGCGGCGCAGGGCCTCGGCAAAGCCGCGCAGGCCGAACTTGGTGGCGCTGTAGACGCTGTAGCCCGGCAGGCCGATGCAGCCCAGCACCGAGCCCACGCAGATCACCTGGGCGCGCTGCAGGCGCCGCAGATGCGGCAGCAGCGCGCGGGTCAGCAGCATCGGCGCCAGCAGGTTGGTGTGCAGCACCTGGGCCATGTCCACCGGGTCCAGCGACTCCAGCGGGCCGAAGCTCGGCGCCCCGGCGCAGTGGACGAGCACATTGCATCCCCACTCGGCGGCGATTTCCCCCAGCTCCTCGAGTTCGGCGGCCTGGGTCAGGTCGGCGGTGCACCACTGCACACGGGGCGTTCCGGGGGCGGCGTCGCGGCTGAGCGCATGGGCCTGGGTCGACAGCTTTTCGGGCGTGCGGCCCACCAGCATGACCGAGGCACCCGCGTTCACGAAGCGCGCTGCGGCCGCCGCCCCGATGCCGCCGCTGCCGCCGGTGAGCAGGATGCGGGCTTGGGCGGCCTTCATGCGGTGGCTCCCGCCACATCGGTTGCCGCCGTGTCCGCGGCGACCTGCGGCAGCGGCAGGCTGCGGAACACGTCGCCATAGAGGCGGTAGAAGGCGCGGGCCGCGTGCACGATGTCGGCCTGGTCCTCCGGGGCCTCGATCCGGTCCATCAACAGCGCGAAGTGCGCCGTGTGTTCGCGGTCGAGCGTGCCGTGCGAACGCAGGTAGCTGAAGGCGGCGTCGGGCAGTTGCAGGGACTGCTGGATGCGGTCGGCGGCCAGCAGGGCCAGTGAGACGCTGGTGCCTTCGAGCACGTGCACCATGCCGAAAAAGCCGAGCGGATTGCGCCGCGCGACGGTGTCGTAGGCATAGGCCACCATGACCTCGGTGGCGTGGCCGGGCGTGCCGTCGCGCGTGGCACCGGCATCGCCGCCGGCGGCGCGGATGTCGTCGAGGATCCACTGGTCGTGGCCCTGCTCCTCCTCGATGTACTCGTCCAGGGGGCCTTGCAGCCATGCGTTGCGCGCGGGCAGGGCGGCCCTGCAGGCCCGCAGCAGCGGCACGGTGTGGCGCACGTGGTGGTAGGCCTCGTGCAGGAAGGCGAGGTAGCTGGGCAGCGACACCTGGCCGCTCAGGCAGCCCTGGATGATGGGCGCGCCGAGCAGGCCGGCGCGGGCGTCGGCGCTCTGCTCCAGCAATCGGGCGTAAAAACTCATGGAGACTCCTTGAAGGCGAGGGTGTTCAGATCGATGCGATGCCCAGGGCATCGGCGTGGGCGCGCAGGATCGCGGCGCGCTGCGGGCGTCCGTTGGGGGTGGCCATCCCGCACTCGGCGTTGAAGGCAGCGCGGGCGCGCGTCCAGTGCTGCACGCGCGCGTAGTCGGGCAGTCCGGCGTTGGCGGCCTCCACGGCGGCCTGCAGCGCCGCATCCGGCGCATCCGCCTGCACGGGCCACAGCACCGCGGCAAGCGCGGCCTGGCCCTCGCCGAACACCACGGCCTGGCCGATGGCATCCTGGTCGCGCAGGGCGGTTTCCACCCATTCCGGCGACACGTTGCGGCCGAAGGCGGTGATCAGCACCAGCTTCTTGCGGCCCTGGACATGCACGAAACCGTCTTCGTCGATCGTGCCCAGGTCGCCCGTGGGCCACCATGGCGGGGGCACTTCGGTGCTGCCGAGATAACCTGCGAGCAGGCTGCCGGCGATCTCGATCTCGCCATCGGCTGCGATGCGCAGGCGGGCATGCGGCAGGGCGCGCCCGGCGCTGCCGGCGCGGTCGGCGCCGGGCAGATTGAGCGTCTGGACCGATGCGCCCTCGGACAGCCCATAGCCTTCATAGGCCGGAATGCCCAGCGCGCGGGCGCCCTGGAGCAGTCGCGCGCCCACCGCCGCGCCCCCCACCGCCACCAGCCGCAGCGAGGCGGGTGCGCGCTGCCCGCTGGCGGCCAGATGGGCGGCCCAGGCGCGCAGCATCTGCGGCAGCAGGATCATGCTGTGAGGTTGGTGCAGGGCGACCGCGGCCTGGAAGGCCGCGGGGTCGAAGCGGGACGACCCGGTCAAGCCCAGCGACTGCAGCGGCAGGACGATGCAGGTGGCGCCGCGTGCCAGCGGTGCCATCAGGCCGGCGATGTTCTCGAGCAGCACGGCGAAAGGCAATGCGCAGAGATGGCGGCGGATGTCCAGCGGCTCCATCGCCTGCACCAGGCCATCGGCCACGCTGCGCATGGCGTCCGCAGAGAGGCACACACCCTTGGGTGTGCCGGTGGTGCCGGAGGTGAAAGTGATCTTTGTCGTGCCCGCCGGCATCGGCACCGGCTCGGCGGGCAAGCGCACGCAGGCGAGCATCGTGCCCGCGACCTCGCACGGCGTCGATGGTGCCTGGGGCCAGCGCGCGGCCAGCGCGGGCAGCGTGAGCACGGTGTCGACGCCCGCGGCGCGCAGCACGTGGGCGATCTGCTCGGGGCTGAAGAAGAGCGGCAGCGGGACGTGCACCACGCCCAGGCGCGCGGCGGCGAGGTCGGCCGCCACCCAGGCGGGCGAGTTGTCCATCAGCGTGGCAAGCACCTGCGTGCGCTGCGACACCAGGCGCTCGGCCAGCGCATCCACCTCATGGCCGAGTTCGGCGGCGCTCCAGCTGCGCCGGCCGTCGTCCAGGGCTGCGGCGGCCGCCGTCATCCGCGGGCCCTCGCGGCAGCGGAGCGCGCCAGGTGGCGCAAGGCCTGCCGGAGCTGACCGGCCAGCACCAGCGGGCGATGATCGTAGTAGCTGCCCCAATGCCCGGCCTCTTCGCCGAGTGCGGCGGGGTCGGCCTGTCCCAGCACCAGCGGCGCGATGCCGATGCGAAGCAACAGGTGGCGAAGTTCTTCCGTCGCGGTGCCGACCACCCAACGGAAGCGCTGTGCGGCCAGGTGCGGGCCCAGCTGGAAGAAGAGGCGCCGGCCTTCGCCCGCGCGCGACGCGGCCAGGTGGCCGATCTCGACGATGCACTCACGCGGCGGCTGCGCGTGGCCGTGGCTCGCCAGCAGCGACTCCACCGGCGCATCGAGGTAGCGTTCGAGAAAGAGCGGCATCTGTGCCGCGGGCCGGTACCCGGCCGCCGCGGCGATGTGGCCGTCGGGGTCGCGCAGGCTCACCAGGACCGGGGCGAAGTCCTGCACGTGCGCGCCGTAGCGGGAGGCGTAGATGTGCCGGACGAAGGCCTCCACCTCGCGGCGCCGGGGATCGTGCGGCGGATGAAGGATGACGGATGCTGCGTCGGCCTGGGCGGCGTGGCCGGCCTGTTCGGTGAAAGACAGGTCCATGAACGATCGAACTCTCTTCGGCAATGCCCGCAGACCCGCGGGCGGACTCCGGACATTGTCAAAACCGTTGATGAACGAGGGCTGAAAGCGCCGGCCGGCGCGGGTTGGGGGCCGACCAAGAAGCGCAACGCCAACTGAACGACGCCCAGCCACTGCCGACGCGTGCGTTCAAACCAAAGGCGTCGGAAAAAGCTCGGCAGAGAGGGGGCCACCACGCCGGCATTCAGGCCGGCGCAGCGTCGAATCAGCCGACCGCCAGCCGATTCCCGCTGCCACCCACCGCCCGGCGGATCCCATCCGGCCCATAGAAGGGCAGGGCCGTCGCCTGAAGGTAGTGCAGCGCGTTGCGGGTGAAGTCGAGCTGGCCGTGCACCATCGATCCGTTGTGGTGGTTGCCCGCCTTGGCGCGCTCGGCCAGGGCCAGCAGTGCGGTCCAGGTTTCGCGCGCCGTTGCGCCGGCCGCCGTGGCGGCTGCGTCGGCGCCGGCGCGGCCGGGCTCGAAGCCCATCGCCACCTGCGCCGATTCGCGGGCCCGGTCCAGCGTGGCCATGCGGTCGAGCAGGCCGGACTTGCGTTCGGTGAGCAAGTCCAGGCCGGCGTAGAGGCCCGACTGCAGCGCCCGGGCTTCGTCGTCCAGCACGCCCAGGAATTCTTCCACGCAGGCCTTCTCGGCCAGCAGGTGCGACAGCAGCACGGCGGGTGCGGGCGCCCCTTCGACTGCGCTGCGATGGGGCTTCGGAGCGGCCGTGCGGATCATCGTCGTCAGCCCTTCTGGCCGGCCAGCAACTCGCGCACGCTGTCGATCAGGCCGTCGGCGATGCGCTCGGGGCGCACCTGGTAACTGCCGTCGCGGATGGCCTGGCGGATCTCGGCGACGCGCTCGGCGTCGAAGTCGCCGCTGACGCCGCCGGGCATCGAATGGATCTGGGCCGAGGATGACAACTGCACCGTGTCCCGCGCCTTGTCGGCGGCTTCGGCGCCGGCGGCCGGCTGGGCCTTGGCGCCCTTGCCCGCGCGGGAGAGGGAGGTGGCCGAAGAGGCGGGGTGTTCGATCTTCAAGATGGTTCCTCAATGGTTGACTGCCTTATCGGCGGCCCGGACCGGAAACTTTAGGGCGCGATGCCGTTCATGCTACTGCGCCAGGCGGATCTGGCCTTCCTCGTCCGCCACGCCGCTGAGCAGGCGGCCGTCGCGGGTCTTGGCCTGCACCAGGGCACCGGCTTCCGCCCGGCTCAGGGCGCGCGCCTCGGTGCTGACGGTGAAGCCGGGGCCGCCGGCGATCACCTGGACCGTCTGGCCCTGCTGGATCACCACCGTGCCGCGCAGCTGCTCCCTGCGCAACGGCGCGCCGGCGGCGACGCGATTGACCGCCACCATGCCCTTGAGTTCGGCGGGGTCGGCCAGCACGGACCTGGGCAGTTTGCTCAGGTCGCCGGTGCGGGCGGCCACGTCGCCGGCGCCGATGGGCTGGCCGGCCTCGATGGCGCGCGCGGCCACCAGGTAGCGGCCTTCCACCGCGACATGGGCCTGGATGTAGCGCGTCCACGGCCGCTCGCCGGGGCAGCGCAGCCCCACGGAGACACGACCCCAGGCGGAGGCGCCGTTCGGCAGGAAGGCTTCCGGCGCGTCGCAGGGCGGCAGCGCGGCGGCCGGCATGGCGACCTTGATGCGGGCGCGGCCGGGCAGGCCGGCTGCCTGTTCCTGGAGGAACTGGCGCACCGTTTCCTCGGCGTCGGCGGCTGCCGCCGGGCAGGCCGCGGCACCCAGGCCCGCAGCCAGGGCCAGCGGGAGCGAACGGAGGAATAAGGAGGTCTTGTCCATCATCGGTCCCGAGGATTCTAGAAACGGCTGGCACCGCGCGAAGGTGCGAAGTGCACACCAAAACCCCCTTTGTTCGGCCCATTGCAAACCGGGCCCGTGCATAGACTCGCTTTCCATCTGTCGCCACGCCCGGCCCGGGCCGCGACCGCAAAAGGATGGAAAGCACATGATCGACAAGCTGGATGCGGCGCTTCGCTTCAACCGCGAAGCCCTGAACCTGCGGGCCCAGCGCCAGGAAGTCCTGGCCTCCAACATCGCCCACGCCGACACGCCCAACTACAAGGCACGCGACTTCGACTTCAGCGCCCGCCTGGCGCAGGCGGTGGAGCACGGCCGCGGCGGCCAGGCCATGGCGATGGCCGCCACCTCCGCCCGCCACCTGCAGGGCGAGTCCCGCGCGATGCCGGACGCCGACCTGCTCTACCGCGTGCCCACGCAGTCCAGCATCGACGGCAACACCGTCGACATGGACGCCGAGCGCGTCAACTTCGCCGACAACGCGCTGCGCTACGAGGCCAACCTCACGCTGATGAGCGCCAAGATCAAGTCGCTGTTGGCAGCGGCCCAGTAAAGAAGAAGAGAAGGAAAAGAAGGAACCGCCATGCCCAGTGCCTCCATGAGCATCTTCGACATCACCGGCTCCGCCCTGCGGGCCCAGTCGCAGCGCATGAACGTGACCGCGAGCAACCTGGCCAACGCCGAGAGCGTGGCCGGTCCGGACGGCCAGCCCTACCGCGCCAGGCAGGTGGTCTTCCAGGTCGCCCCTTCCAGCCGCCAGGACATCGGGGGCGTGCAGGTCGCCGGCGTGGTGGAAGACGCCGCGCCGCCGAAGATGGTCTACGACCCCAAGAGCCCCCATGCCAACGCGCAGGGCTACGTGAGCATGCCCAACGTCAACGTGGTGGAGGAGATGACCAACATGATCTCCGCGTCGCGCAGCTACCAGGCCAACGTCGAGGTGCTCAACACCGCCAAGACGCTGATGGTCAAGACGCTGAGCATCGGCCAGTAATCCCTTCCAACCCTCCAAGAAAAACACCTCCATGGCGGTCAACGACGCTCTTTCCTCGCTCGCCGGTGCAGGCTCGAGCCAAAGCGGCAACACCAGCGGCATCAGCGGCTCCGACAACGAGCAGCGCTTCCTCAAGCTGCTGGTGACGCAGCTCAACAACCAGGACCCGCTCAACCCGATGCAGAACGCCGAGCTCACCTCGCAGCTCGCGCAGATGAGCACCGTCACCGGCATCGAGAAGCTCAACGCCACGCTGTCGGGCCTGGTCAACCAGAGCGGCACCAGCCAGGTGCTGCAGGCGGCCTCGCTGGTCGGCTACAACGTGCTGTCGCCCGGCAACCAGATCGCGACCAGTGCGCCCAAGGACGGCGAGGAGCCGGTGCCCGTCCCCTTCGCCGTGCAGCTGCCGGGCACGGCCGGCGACGTGCAGGTCAAGATCGTCGACGGCTCGGGCCGCACGGTGCGCACGCTCGAGCTCGGCTCCCTGCCCGAGGGTGTGAACGCCGTCACCTGGGACGGCAAGGCCGACGACGGCTCGGCGGTGCCCGCGGGCAACTACAGCTTCACCGTGGTCGCGAGCAACGACGGCGCGAGCGTCTCCGCCACCGCGCTCACCTTCGCCCAGGTGGCGGCCGTCAAGCAGGGTGCCAACGGGGTCGTGCTGGAGCTGGCCAACGGGCGCAGCGTCAGCCTGGACGACGTGCGCATGTACCTCTGACGACGCTGCAAACCCTTCACCCCTCGCGGGCCGTGGCGTCGCCGCTGCAGGCCGCTTCATCCACGCATAGCAACAAGGATCGATCATGAGTTTTTCCCAGGGCATCAGCGGCCTCAACGTGGCTGCCGCCAACCTCGACGTCATCGGCAACAACATCGCCAACTCGAACACGGTGGGCTACAAATCCGCCGCCGCCACCTTCCAGGACATCTACGCCGGATCGCGCATCGGACTGGGCGCCTCGGTCTCGGGCGTGGTGCAGAACTTCACCCAGGGTGTCACGCAGACCAGCAGCCGCCCGCTGGACGTGGCCATCCTCAACGGCGACGGCTTCTACCGCCTGCAGAGCCCGAGCGGCGAGATCATGTACTCGCGCAATGGCCAATTCACGCGCGACAAGGACGGCTACATCGTCAACGGGCAGGGCCTGCGCCTCACCGGCTACGGCGTGACCGCGGCCGGCGGCCTCTCCGGCGGCACGCCCACCGCGCTGCAGATCCAGACCGCCTCGATGAACCCGAACGCCACCACCGGCGTGGAGGCCGAGTTCAACCTCGACTCGCGCCAGTCCGTGCCGACCAAGACGCCCTTCGACGCCACCGATTCCGGCACCTTCAACTACTCCAACTCGGTCGGCCCGGTGTACGACTCGCTGGGCAACCCGCACGAGCTCACCGTCTACTTCGTGAAGACCGGCCCCAACGCCTGGAGCGCCTACGGCCAGGCCGACGGAGCCGATCTCAACGGCGGCGCGGCCCTCGCCGGCATCACCTTCGACACCAACGGCAACATGACGGCGCCGGCCGGCGGCAGCTTCAACATCGCGGGCCTGAACTTCGCCAACGGCTCCGCCGCGATGAACATGACGGTGGACCTCTCGGGCACCACCCAGTTCGGCAACGCGAACGGGATGACCAAGCTCAAGCAGGACGGCTACACCGCCGGCACCCTGACCTCGTACTCGATCAACCCCGACGGCACCATCACCGGCAAGTTCTCGAACGAGCAGACCAAGCTGATGGGCCAGGTGGTGCTCTCCAGCTTCGCCAATCCGAACGGCCTGGAACCCAAGGGCGGCAACGCCTGGGGCGAGACCCTGGCCTCCGGCCCCGCGATCACCAGCACGCCGGGCGAGGGCACCAAGCAGGGCTCGCTCGAAGCGGGTGCGGTCGAGGCCTCCAACGTGGACCTCACCTCCGAGCTGGTCAACCTGATCGTCGCGCAGCGCAGCTACCAGGCCAACGCGCAGACCGTGAAGACGCAGGACCAGGTGGTCCAGACCCTCATCAACATCCGCTGAGCGGGTCTGGCAGGAACCCCACGTGGACCGCATGCTCTACGTCGCCATGAGCGGCGCCAAGCGCGTCATGGACGAACAGGCCGTGAGCGCCGCCAACATGGCGAACGTCTCGACGCCGGGCTTCCGTGCGCAGATCAACGCCGCCCGCGCGGTGCCGGTGGTGGGCGAGGAGGCGACCACGCGCGCCTTCGCGGTCGCCACCACGCCGGGTGCCGACTTCAGCCATGGCCCTCTCACGCAGACCGGCCGCAACCTCGACGTCGCGGTGCACGGCGACGGCTGGCTGGTGGTGCAGACGCCCGACGGTGGCGAGGCCTACACCCGCGTGGGCAACCTGCAGGTCGGCGCCGACGGCCAGTTGCTGACCATGGGCTCGCGCCCGGTGGTGGGCGAGGGCGGCGCGCTGGTGGTGCCGCCCGGCTCCACCGTGCAGATCGCCGCCAACGGCGCCATCACCGCGCGCGGCGCGGGCGACCCGCTGGTGGGCGTGGCCGAGGTCGGCCGCCTGAAGCTGGTCAATCCGCCCACCACCGACATGGTGCGCGGGGAGGACGGCCTGTTCCGCATGCGCGAGGGCCTGCCGCCGGCCGAGGCCGACGCGGCCGTCACCGTCAGCAGCGGCGTGATCGAGGGCAGCAACGTCAAGCCGGTCGATGCCATGGTGGCCATGATTTCCCAGGCCCGCAGCTTCGAGATGCAGATGAAGTCCATCCAGACCGCGGACAACAACGCCCAGTCGGCCAACAAGCTGCTCGCCTACAGCTGACCCCCTCCAGACACAAGGACCCATTCGCCATGATGCGCTCGCTCTACATCGCCAAGACCGGCCTCGATGCCCAGCAGACCCAGCTGGACGTGGTCTCCAACAACCTGGCCAACGTCGGCACCACCGGATTCAAGCGCAGCCGCGCGGTGTTCGAGGACCTGATGTACCAGAACCTGCGCCAGGTCGGCGGCCAGACCTCCGACCAGACGCGCCTGCCCTCGGGCCTGCAGATCGGCACCGGCGTGCACGTGGTCGCCACCGAGCGCATCCACGCGCAGGGCAACATGACCAAGACCGACAACCCGAAGGACGTGGCCATCAACGGCGCCGGCTTCTTCCAGGTGCTGATGCCGGACGGCACCACCTCTTACACGCGCGACGGCTCGTTCCAGACCGACCGCGACGGGCAGTTGGTCACCGCCAGCGGATTCCCGGTGCAGCCGGCCATCACCATTCCGCAGAACGCGACCAGCATCACCATCGGCCGCGACGGCATGGTCTCGGTCACGCAGGCCGGCAGCACGGCCACCGTGCAGGTGGGGCAGCTGCAGCTGGCCACCTTCCTCAATCCCGCCGGGCTGCAGAGCCTGGGGGAGAACCTCTACGCGGAGACCGATTCGTCCGGGGCGCCCAACCAGCTCAACCCCGGGCTGGAAGGCGCGGGCATCCTGAGCCAGGGTTACGTCGAATCGTCGAACGTCAACGTGGTGGAAGAGATGGTCAACATGATCCAGACGCAGCGCGCGTACGAGATCAATAGCAAGGCGATCACGGCTTCCGATCAGATGCTTCAAAGGCTGGCTCAGCTGTGATGAGACGGCCTGGGTCCTTGGATGTCTTGCTCCCTGTTGCTCTGGGAGAGGGGTGGGGTGGGGGCTCTGGGCCTTTGCTTTGGCGGTGTTCTTTTTTTGGCTTGGACTTGGCGTGTGGGGCTTTGTTTTGGCCTTGTTGGGTGTTTGGCGCAGGAGCCGGGAATTCGCCCCGGCGGGCGAGTCACTTTCTTTGTCTCGCCAAAGAAAGTAACCAAAGAAAGGCGACCCCACTGTGCGCGTC
>NZ_BAABGJ010000004.1:0-113583 GCF_039541515.1 Variovorax defluvii | reverse complement strand
AGCTGATCAACCCCATCGCCATGGAAGAAGGTCTGCGCTTCGCCATCCGTGAAGGTGGCCGCACCGTGGGCTCGGGCGTCGTGGCGAAGATCCTGGACGTCTAAAGCGATCCACAGGGGTATAGCTCAATTGGCAGAGCGTCGGTCTCCAAAACCGAAGGTTGTAGGTTCGATTCCTACTGCCCCTGCCACCTGAAGGTGGCCCCAAAAAAGCCCGTCATGCCCTGACGGGCTTCGGCGTCTAGGAAGGCGCCGTGAATTTAAGAGGCCGCAAGGCTGGATGAATATTTGCCGAAGATGGCCACTACTCAAATCGAAACCGTGAGCACGGGTGCCGACAAGGCCAAGATGGCTGTGGCCATCGTGCTGGCGGTGGGCGCTATCGTGGCGTTCTATCTGCTCGCGCGCCAGGGCGCGCTCGTGCAGTGGGCTGTCTTGCTCGTGGGATTGGCTGCGGCGGTCGGTGCGTTCGCGAGTTCCGAGAACGGTCGCCAGTTGTGGGCCTTCGGTCGCGATTCTTGGCGCGAGGTCAAGAAGGTGGTGTGGCCGACGCGCAAGGAGGCGATCCAGATGACGGCCTATGTGTTCGCCTTCGTCGTCGTCATGTCCATCTTCCTTTGGCTCACCGACAAGACGCTCGAATGGGTGTTCTTCGATCTCATCCTGGGCTGGAGAAAATAATGACTGACGACGCTGTCGAGTTGAAGCCTGAAGATGGCGCTGTGCTGGCGCCGCCCGCCAACCCGGACTTCCGCTGGTACGTGGTTCATGCCTATTCGGGCATGGAAAAGGCGGTGGAGCGCAACATCACCGAGCGCATCAACCGTGCGGGGATGCAAAGCAAGTTCGGTCGCATCCTTGTGCCGACGGAAGAGGTGGTCGAGGTCCGCAATGGCCAGAAGCGCACCACCGAGCGCCGCTTCTTTCCGGGGTATGTCCTGGTCGAGATGATCATGGAGGACGACACCTGGCACCTGGTGAAGCACACCAACAAGGTGACGGGTTTTGTCGGCGGCGCGAAGAACCGCCCGGCCCCTATCTCGCAGAAGGAAGTCGAGGACATCGTCAGCCAGATGCAGCAGGGTACCGAGAAGCCGCGCCACAAGGTCGAGTTCACCGTGGGCGAATTCGTGCGCGTCAAGGAAGGCCCGTTCACCGACTTCAATGGTTCGGTCGAGGAAGTCAACTACGAGAAGAGCAAGGTGCGTGTCTCGGTCATGATCTTTGGCCGCGCGACGCCCGTAGAGCTGGAATTCGGCCAGGTCGAGAAGACCTGAGGATCTTTTGAGGGCCCGGCGCTTCCCGACTCGGCGCCGGATCGTGTTTCGAGAGTCGTCAACCCCGGGGAGCTGCGGCTGAGCAGGCCAAGGCGTTATCACCCGCAAGGAGAAAAGCATGGCGAAGAAAATCGTCGGCTTCATCAAGCTGCAAGTCCCAGCTGGTAAAGCCAATCCGTCGCCGCCCATCGGCCCCGCACTGGGCCAGCGCGGTCTGAACATCATGGAGTTCTGCAAGGCGTTCAACGCGCAGACCCAGGGCGTCGAGCCCGGGCTGCCGCTGCCGGTGGTAATCACCGCTTTCGCCGACAAGAGCTTCACTTTCATCATCAAGACGCCGCCGGCGATCACGCTGATCAAGAAGGCCATCAAGCTCGAGAAGGGTTCCGCTCGCCCGCACACCGACAAGGTCGGCAAGATCACGCGCGCCCAGCTCGAAGAGATCGCAAAGACCAAGATGAAGGACCTGACGGCCGCCGACCTGGATGCCGCGGTTCGCACCATCGCCGGCTCGGCCCGCTCGATGGGCGTGAATGTGGAGGGCGTGTAAATGGCCAAGATCACGAAGAAGCAGAAGGCGCTGGCCGGCAAGGTCGACAGCACCAAGCTGTACCCGCTCGCCGAAGCCATCGGCATCATCAAGGAAGCCGCCACCGCGAAGTTCGATGAGTCGATCGACGTGGCCGTCCAACTCGGCATCGACGCGAAAAAGTCGGACCAGGTCGTTCGTGGCGCGGTCGTGATGCCCAACGGCACCGGCAAGACCAAGCGCGTGGCCGTGTTCGCCCAAGGCGCCAAGGCCGAGGAGGCCAAGGCTGCCGGCGCCGACATCGTCGGCATGGACGACCTCGCCGCTCAGGTGAAAGCCGGCGACATGCCCTTCGACGTGGTGATCGCCGCGCCGGACGCGATGCGCGTGGTGGGTGCGTTGGGTCAGATCCTCGGCCCGCGCGGCCTGATGCCCAATCCCAAGGTCGGCACCGTGACACCCGACGTCGCCACCGCGGTGAAGAACGCAAAGGCCGGCCAGGTGCAGTTTCGAGTCGACAAGGCAGGGATCATCCACGGCACCATCGGCCGCCGTTCCTTCGACACCGAGAAGCTGCAAGGCAATCTTTCGGCGCTGATCGAGGCGCTGGTCAAAGCCAAGCCGGCTTCGAGCAAGGGTGTGTACCTGCGCAAGGTGGCCGTCTCGTCGACGATGGGCGTGGGTGTCCGCGTGGACATGCAGACCATCTCGACCCAGGGCTGAAGAAGTTGAAGAGGGGCCTTGCCGCGGCAGGGTTCCGATGAGATTGCCCCGCCGCCGTTCAAGGCGTCAGGGCGATGTGGTGGGTCGGCAAGGCGCCCAAGCGCCGAGCCGGGCCATCCAAGACCGCTGGTGTGCAGGAGGGCCTGCACTTAATTGCCTCCTCCATCGCGAGGCCACCAGCGCAGATGGCGATCCCGCTGCAAGGAATTCGTTTCCGAAACAGTTGGTCGCTGCATGAAGCGCATCCCGAGGGCCGACCGACGGGTGCATTGAAAAGGAGTAGACCTTGAGTCTGAATCGCAGTGAGAAAGAAGCGGTCATCAGTGACGTGACCAGCCTCGCCGCAAAAGCTCAAACGCTCGTGATGGCGGAATACCGTGGCATCACGGTCGCCGACATGACCCGTCTGCGCAACGACGCACGCAGCAAGGGTGTGACCCTGAGTGTTCTCAAGAACACTTTGGCACGCCGTGCTGTTGCCGGCAGCGCATTCGAAGTTGTCGGTGACCAGATGACCGGTCCGCTGATCTATGGCTTCTCCGAGGACGCTGTGGCCGCCGCGAAGGTGGTGGCCGATTTCGCGAAGACCAACGACAAGCTGGTCATTCGCGGCGGCGCCTTCGGTGGCAAGGCCCTGGACGTCGAAGGCGTGAAGCAGCTGGCCAGCATCCCCTCGAAGGAAGTGCTGTTGGCCCAGTTGCTGGGCTTGATGCAGTCCCCGATCTCGCGCACGGCCCGTGTCCTGGCCGCGCTTGCCGAGAAGCGCGGTGGCGGCGAAGCGCCGGCAGAGGCTGCGGCCGAAGCCCCGGCGGCAGCCTGAGCTTGCTTTTGAAAAATTCAACCCAATTGTTAGGAAACCAAAATGGCATTCGATAAAGACGCATTTCTGACCGCCCTCGACAGCATGACGGTGCTCGAGCTCAACGACCTGGTGAAGGCCATCGAAGAGAAGTTCGGCGTGAGCGCCGCGGCCATGGCCGCCCCGGCCGCCGGTGGTGGCGGTGCCGCTGCTGCGGCCGTCGAGGAAAAGACCGAGTTCAACGTCGTCCTGACCGACGCTGGTGCGAACAAGGTCGCCGCGATCAAGGCTGTGCGCGAAATCACCGGCCTGGGCCTGAAGGAAGCCAAGGACCTGGTGGAAGCCGCTCCCAAGGCCGTGAAGGAAGGCGTGGCCAAGGCCGACGCGGAGGCCATGCTGAAGAAGCTGGTCGACGCTGGCGCGAAGGCGGAATTGAAGTAATTCGGTTCTTCCGAAGGGCTGGAGTGTGCCGGAAGGCCCTCCAGCCTTTGCCGCTTTCAGAGCGCACTCAAAAACCGCTGCTTCCCGGCCGTTTTTGAGTGTCTTCTGACCCCGACTGCAGAAGATCCCTTGGTTCGGGCGATGTGCAATGCATCGCCGTCCGCCAACGGCTGGTAGTGGCCAGCCGCCAAGCAGGGGCGCGAAAGCGCTGCTGACAAGTCGCTGAAGATCTCAAAGCCCGGAGCTCTCATGGCCCAAACGTCCACGTACAGTTATACCGAACGCAAGCGCATCCGAAAGAATTTCGGCAACCGCGCCAGCGTCGTCGAAATTCCCTACCTGCTGCAGATGCAGAAGGACGCCTACACCGCGTTCCTGCAGGCAGGCGTCCCGCCTCAGAAACGCACCGTGGAAGGCCTCCAAGCCGCTTTCGACGCCGCCTTCCCGATCGTGTCGCACAACGGCTTCGTGGAAATGAAGTTCCTCGAGTACAACCTGGCGAAGCCGGCCTTCGATGTGCGCGAGTGCCAGACCCGTGGTCTGACGTTCGCCTCGGCGGTGCGTGCCAAGGTTCAGCTGATCATCTACGACCGCGAGTCCTCGACGCCGCAGTCCAAGGTGGTGAAGGAAGTGAAGGAGCAGGAGGTCTACATGGGCGAAGTGCCGCTCATGACCGACAAGGGTTCCTTCATCATCAACGGCACGGAGCGCGTGATCGTCTCGCAGCTGCACCGCTCGCCGGGCGTGTTCTTCGAGCATGACAAGGGCAAGACGCACAGCTCGGGCAAGCTGTTGTTCTCGGCCCGCGTGATCCCCTACCGCGGCTCCTGGCTGGACTTCGAGTTCGACCCGAAGGACATGCTGTACTTCCGCGTCGACCGTCGCCGCAAGATGCCGGTGACGATCCTGCTGAAGGCCATCGGCCTGAACCCGGAATCGATCCTCGCCAACTTCTTCGTCAACGACAACTTCCGCCTGATGGACAGCGGCGCGCAGATGGAGTTCGTCGCCGAGCGCCTGCGCGGCGAGGTCGCGCGCTTCGACATCACCGACAAGTCGGGCAAGGTGGTGGTCGCGAAGGACAAGCGCGTCACCGCGCGGCACACGCGAGAGCTGGAACAGTCGGAAACCACGCACATCAGCGTGCCGGAAGACTTCCTGGTCGGCCGCGTGCTGGCCCGCAACATCGTGGACGCCGACTCCGGCGAGATCCTGGCAAAGGCCAATGACGAACTGACCGAGTCGCTGCTGAAGAAGCTGCGCGCCGCCGGCGTGCAGGAAATCCAGTGCATCTACACCAACGAGCTCGACCAAGGCGCGTACATCTCCCAGACCCTGCGCATCGACGAAACCGCCGATGAGTTCGCAGCGCGCGTGGCCATCTACCGCATGATGCGCCCCGGCGAGCCGCCGACGGAAGACGCCGTGCAGGCCCTGTTCCAGCGTCTGTTCTACAACCCGGACACCTACGACCTGTCGCGCGTGGGCCGGATGAAGTTCAATGCCAAGGTCGGACGCGACGAGTCGACCGGCCCGATGGTCCTGACCAACGAAGACATCCTGGCGGTCGTGAAGATCCTGGTCGACCTGCGCAACGGCCGCGGCGAAGTGGACGACATCGACCACCTCGGCAACCGCCGCGTGCGCTGCGTTGGCGAACTGGCCGAGAACCAGTACCGCACCGGTCTCGCCCGCATCGAGAAGGCCGTCAAGGAACGCCTGGGCCAGGCCGAGCAAGAGCCGCTCATGCCGCACGACTTGATCAACAGCAAGCCGATCTCGGCCGCGCTGAAGGAATTCTTCGGCGCGTCGCAGCTGTCTCAGTTCATGGACCAGACGAACCCGCTGTCCGAGATCACGCACAAGCGCCGCGTCTCGGCCCTGGGCCCGGGCGGTCTGACCCGCGAGCGTGCCGGCTTCGAAGTGCGCGACGTGCACGTCACGCACTACGGCCGTGTGTGCCCGATCGAAACGCCTGAAGGTCCGAACATCGGCCTGATCAACTCGCTGGCCCTGTACGCCCGCCTGAACGAATACGGCTTCATCGAGACGCCGTACCGTCGCGTGGTGGACGGCAAGGTCACGAACGAGATCGACTACCTGTCGGCCATCGAGGAAGGCAAGTACGTGATCGCGCAGGCCAACGCCGCGCTCGACAAGGACGGCCGCCTCACCGGCGACCTGGTGTCGGCGCGCGAGACTGGCGAGTCGATCCTGGTGTCCGCCGAGCGCGTGCAGTACATGGACGTGTCCCCGGCGCAGATCGTTTCGGTGGCCGCCTCGTTGGTGCCTTTCCTGGAGCACGACGATGCGAACCGCGCACTGATGGGCGCCAACATGCAGCGCCAGGCGGTGCCGGTGCTGCGTCCCGAGAAGGCTTTCGTCGGCACGGGCATCGAGCGCGTTTCCGCGGTCGACTCCGGCACGGTCGTCACGGCCAGCCGTGGCGGTGTGGTCGACTATGTCGACGCCACCCGCATCGTGGTGCGCGTGAACGATGCCGAAGCCGCAGCGGGCGAAGTCGGCGTCGACATCTACAACCTGATCAAGTACCAGCGTTCGAACCAGAACACGAACATCCACCAGCGTCCGATCGTCAAGCGCGGCGACAAGATCGCCAAGGGCGACGTGATCGCCGACGGCGCCTCGACCGACCTGGGCGAGCTCGCGCTCGGCCAGAACATGCTGGTCGCGTTCATGCCCTGGAACGGCTACAACTTCGAAGACTCGATCCTGATCAGCGAGCGCGTGGTCGCCGAAGACCGCTACACCTCGATCCATATCGAGGAACTGGTGGTGATGGCCCGCGACACCAAGCTGGGCGCGGAAGAAATCACCCGCGACATCCCGAACCTGGCCGAGCAGCAGCTCAACCGCCTGGACGAATCCGGGATCATCTACGTCGGTGCCGAAGTGCAGCCCGGCGACACGCTGGTGGGCAAGGTCACGCCGAAGGGCGAGACCACGCTGACGCCGGAAGAGAAGCTGCTGCGCGCCATCTTCGGCGAGAAGGCTTCGGACGTGAAGGACACCTCGCTGCGCGTCGACCAGGGCTCGCAAGGCACGGTGATCGACGTCCAGGTGTTCACCCGCGAAGGCATCCAGCGCGACAAGCGTGCCCAGCAGATCATCGACGACGAGCTCAAGCGCTTCCGTCTCGACCTGAACGACCAGCTGCGCATCGTCGAGGCCGACGCCTTCGACCGGATCGAGAAGCTCCTGACCGGCAAGGTCGCCAACGGTGGCCCGAACAAGCTCGCCAAGGGCAGCAAGCTCGACAAGGCCTACCTGTCGTCGATCGAGAAGTTCCATTGGTTCGACATCCGCCCCGCGGAAGAAGACGTGGCCTCGCAACTCGAGTCGATCAAGAACTCGCTGGAGCAGACCCGCCACAGCTTCGATCTCGCCTTCGAGGAAAAGCGCAAGAAGCTCACGCAGGGCGACGAGCTGCCCGCGGGCGTGCTGAAGATGGTCAAGGTCTACCTGGCCGTCAAGCGCCGCCTGCAACCCGGCGACAAGATGGCTGGCCGCCACGGCAACAAGGGTGTGGTCTCCAAGATCGTTCCGGTCGAGGACATGCCCCACATGGCGGACGGCACGCCGTGCGACATCTGCCTGAACCCGCTGGGCGTGCCCTCGCGGATGAACGTCGGGCAGGTGCTCGAGGTGCACCTGGGCTGGGCCGGCAAGGGCGTGGGCCAGCGCATCGGGGACCTGCTGCAACAGGAGGCCAAGGTGGCAGAGCTGCGCCAGTTCATGGACCAGCTCTACAACGGCTCGGGCCGCAAGGAAGACCTGGCGAAGCTCAGCGACGCCGAGGTGCTCGAAATGGCGGGCAACCTGGCCTCGGGCGTGCCCTTCGCCACGCCGGTGTTCGACGGCGCCTCCGAAGAGGAGATCCGCGGCATGCTGCAGCTGGCCTATCCGGACGAGATCGCCAAGGCCAAGGGCCTGACGGCGTCGCGCACCCAGGCCTACCTCTACGACGGTCGTACGGGCGACCAGTTCGAGCGTCCGGTCACGGTCGGCTACATGCACGTGCTCAAGCTGCACCACCTGGTGGACGACAAGATGCACGCCCGCTCGACCGGTCCGTACAGCCTGGTCACGCAACAGCCGCTGGGCGGCAAGGCGCAGTTCGGCGGCCAGCGTTTCGGGGAAATGGAAGTGTGGGCGCTCGAGGCCTACGGCGCTTCCTACGTCCTGCAGGAAATGCTGACCGTGAAGTCCGACGACGTGCAAGGCCGTACCAAGGTCTACGAAAGCATCGTCAAGGGCGAGCACTCGATCGAAGCCGGCATGCCGGAATCGTTCAACGTGCTGGTGAAGGAAATCCGGTCGTTGGGGCTCGACATCGAGCTCGAGCGTTCGTAGGCCGATGGCTTTGCGGGACAGACCAAGAAATTGCGCAGCAATTTTTGCTCCGTCCCCAACTGATTAAAGGAAAGAGTCACATGAAATCGCTACTCGACCTGTTCAAGCAATTCACGCCGGACGAGCATTTCGATGCCATCCGCATCGGCATGGCTTCGCCCGAGAAGATCCGCTCGTGGTCATTCGGCGAGGTGAAGAAGCCCGAGACCATCAACTACCGGACCTTCAAGCCCGAGCGGGACGGCCTGTTCTGCGCCAAGATCTTCGGCCCGATCAAGGATTACGAGTGCCTGTGCGGCAAGTACAAGCGTCTGAAGCACCGCGGCGTGATCTGCGAGAAGTGCGGCGTTGAAGTCACGCAGACCAAGGTGCGCCGCGAGCGCATGGGCCACATCGACCTGGCCGCGCCCTGCGCGCACATCTGGTTCCTGAAGTCGCTGCCGTCGCGCCTGGGCCTCGTGCTCGACATGACGCTGCGCGACATCGAGCGCGTGCTCTACTTCGAAGCCTACGTGATCACAGATCCGGGCATGACCCCGCTGAAGAAGTTCGGCATCATGTCCGAGGACGACTACGATGCGAAGCGCAAGGAATACGGTGACGAGTTCGTCGCCAAGATGGGCGCCGAGGGCATCAAGGACCTGCTGATGGGCATCGAACTCGACAGCGAGATCGAGAAGCTGCGTGGCGACCTGACGGGCTCCGAAGTCAAGGTCAAGAAGAACTCCAAGCGCCTCAAGGTGCTCGAAGCTTTCCGCAAGTCGGGCATCAAGCCCGAGTGGATGGTGCTGGACGTGCTGCCCGTGCTGCCGCCGGACCTGCGTCCGCTGGTGCCGCTGGACGGCGGCCGCTTCGCGACCTCCGACCTCAACGACCTGTATCGCCGCGTCATCAACCGCAACAGCCGCCTGCGCCGCCTGCTCGAGCTGAAGGCGCCGGAAATCATCGCGCGCAACGAGAAGCGCATGCTGCAGGAAGCCGTCGACTCGCTGCTCGACAACGGCCGCCGCGGCAAGGCCATGACGGGCGCGAACAAGCGCGCCCTCAAGTCGCTGGCCGACATGATCAAGGGCAAGAGCGGCCGCTTCCGCCAGAACCTGCTGGGCAAGCGCGTCGACTACTCGGGCCGTTCGGTCATCGTGGTGGGCCCGACGCTCAAGCTGCACCAGTGCGGCCTGCCGAAGCTGATGGCGCTCGAATTGTTCAAGCCCTTCATCTTCTCGCGCCTGGAAGCCATGGGCATCGCGACCACCATCAAGGCCGCCAAGAAGGAAGTCGAATCCGGCACGCCGGTGGTGTGGGACATCCTGGAAGAGGTGATCAAGGAGCACCCGGTGATGCTGAACCGCGCACCGACACTGCACCGCCTCGGCATCCAGGCTTTCGAGCCCATCCTGATCGAAGGCAAGGCGATCCAGTTGCACCCGCTGGTCTGCGCGGCCTTCAACGCCGACTTCGACGGCGACCAGATGGCCGTGCACGTGCCGCTGTCCGTGGAAGCGCAGATGGAAGCCCGCACGCTGATGCTGGCCTCCAACAACGTGCTGTTCCCGGCGAGCGGCGAGCCCTCCATCGTGCCGTCGCAGGACGTGGTGCTGGGCCTGTACTACACGACGCGCGAGCGCATCAACGGCAAGGGCGAGGGCCTGGTCTTCTCCGACATCGGCGAAGTGCAGCGCGCGCTCGACGCCGGCGTGGTCGAGCTCACCGCCAAGGTGAGCGTGCGCATCACCGAATACACCAAGGACAAGGAGAAGGGCGAATTCGTCGCCAGCACCTCGCTGGTCGACACCACGGTCGGCCGCGCGCTGCTGTCGGAGATCCTGCCCAAGGGCCTGCCCTTCGCGAACATCAACAAGGCGCTGAAGAAGAAGGAAATCTCTCGCCTGATCAACGCCTCCTTCCGCAAGTGCGGCCTGAAGGAGACCGTGGTTTTCGCCGACAAGTTGCTGCAGAACGGCTTCCGTCTGGCGACCAAGGCCGGCATCTCGATCGCCATCGACGACATGCTGGTGCCGTCCGAGAAGCACGGGATCATCGACCGCTCGGCCAAGGAAGTGAAGGAGATCGAGCAGCAGTACGTCTCCGGCCTGGTCACGGCCGGCGAGCGCTACAACAAGGTGGTCGACATCTGGGGCAAGGCCGGGGACGAGGTGTCGAAGGTCATGATGGCCAAGCTGTCGAAGGAAAAGGTCACCGACCGCAACGGCAAGGAAGTGGAGCAGGAGTCCTTCAACTCCATCTACATGATGGCCGACTCGGGCGCCCGCGGTTCTGCAGCACAGATCCGCCAGGTGGCCGGCATGCGGGGCCTGATGGCCAAGCCGGACGGCTCGATCATCGAGACGCCGATCACCGCGAACTTCCGCGAAGGTCTGAACGTGCTGGAGTACTTCATCTCCACCCACGGTGCCCGCAAGGGCCTGGCCGACACCGCGCTGAAGACCGCGAACTCCGGCTACCTGACGCGCCGCCTGGTCGACGTGACGCAGGACCTGGTCGTGATCGAGCAGGACTGCGGCACGGCGGACGGCACGGTCATGCGCGCCATCGTCGAGGGCGGTGAAGTCATCGAGTCGCTGCGCGAACGTATCCTGGGCCGCACCGCGGCCGAGGACGTGCTGCACCCCGAGACGCGCGCCGTGCTGGCCAAGGCCGGCGACATGCTGGACGAAGACACGATCGAGGCTTTGGAGGCCGAGGGCGTGGACGAGGTCAAGGTACGCACAGCGCTCACCTGCGCGACCCGCTTCGGCCTGTGCGCGAAGTGCTATGGCCGCGACCTGGGCCGCGGCGGCCTGGTCAACAACGGCGAGGCGGTCGGCGTGATCGCAGCGCAGTCGATCGGCGAGCCGGGCACGCAGCTGACGATGCGGACCTTCCACATCGGCGGCGCGGCATCGCGCGCGGCGGTGGCGTCGAGCGTCGAAGCCAAGTCCAATGGCCTGATCGGCTTCAACGCCACGATGCGCTACGTGACCAACAGCAAGAACGAGCTGGTGGTGATCGCGCGTTCGGGCGAGATCGTCATCCACGACGAGCATGGCCGTGAGCGCGAGCGCCACAAGGTGCCTTACGGTGCGACGCTGACGGTCAAGGCCGACCAGCAGGTCAAGGCCGGCCACGTGCTGGCCAACTGGGACCCGCTGACGCGCCCGATCATCACGGAGTTCGCCGGCAAGACCAAGTTCGAGAACGTCGAGGAAGGCCTCACGGTCGCCAAGCAGGTCGACGAAGTCACCGGTCTGTCCACCTTGGTGGTCATCGATCCGAAGCGCCGCGGCGCAGCCAAGGTCGTGCGTCCGCAGGTGAAGCTGATCGACGTCGCCGGCAACGAGGTCAAGATCCCCGGCACCGACCACTCGGTGACGATCGGCTTCCCGGTCGGCGCCCTGGTGCAGGTGCGCGACGGGCAGGACGTGGGCCCCGGCGAGGTGCTGGCGCGCATTCCGGTCGAAGGCCAGAAGACCCGCGACATCACCGGCGGTCTGCCGCGCGTGGCCGAACTGTTCGAAGCCCGTTCGCCCAAGGACAAGGGCATGCTGGCCGAGATGACCGGCACGGTCTCCTTCGGCAAGGAAACCAAGGGCAAGGTGCGGCTGCAGATTACCGACCCGGACGGCAAGGTCTGGGAAGAGCTGGTGCCCAAGGAGAAGAACATTCTGGTGCACGAGGGCCAGGTGGTGAACAAGGGCGAGTCGATCGTCGACGGCCCGGCCGATCCGCAGGACATCCTGCGCTTGCTGGGTTCCGAGGAACTGGCGCGCTACATCGTGGACGAGGTGCAGGACGTGTACCGCCTCCAGGGCGTGAAGATCAACGACAAGCACATCGAGGTGATCGTTCGCCAGATGCTGCGCCGCGTCGTGGTCGAGAACCCGGGCGACACGAACTACATCGCCGGCGAGCAGGTCGAGCGAAGCGAGATCCTCAACACCAACGACGCCCTGCGCGCCGAGGACAAGCTGCCCGCGACCTACACCAACCTGCTGCTGGGTATCACGAAGGCGTCGCTCTCGACCGACAGCTTCATCAGCGCCGCGTCCTTCCAGGAGACGACGCGCGTGCTGACCGAGGCCGCGATCATGGGCAAGCGCGACGAGCTGCGTGGCCTGAAGGAGAACGTCATCGTCGGCCGCCTGATTCCCGCGGGCACCGGCATGGCGTACCACCAGGCACGCAAGGCCAAGGAGGCGATGGACGAGGCCGAGCGCCGCGCGATCGCCGAGGCGGAAGCCGCCGAGCTCGCCGGCAGCACTGCTTCCAGCGTCACCGAGGATGCGAACACGGCCGATGCCAACGAAGGCGCCGCGACCGAATAACCGGCTAGCATCGCCGGCATGACCGGTTCGACACGCCCCCTTTCCGCCCGCGGATCGGGGGCTTTTTTCTGCACCCTGCGATGAACTTCGTTCCCGATTCGTGGCCCTGGTGGATCGCGGGCGCGGTGGCGCTGTTCTGGTTCGTCGGCGCCTACAACCGCATCGTGCGGCTGCGCTCCGGCGCATTGCAGGCCTGGGCGGCCCTCGATGCGGCGCTGGTGCGGCAGCTCGACTTCGTGCAGGCGCGGCTCGCCGAGGCCCCGGCGGCGCAGCCGGCCGGCCATGCCGACGGGCAGCCGGACGCCTCGCTGCAGGCATCCGCCAGTCAACTGGTCACGCTGCTGGCCGCCGCGCGCGTCAAGCCGCTCGATCCGTCCCGCATTGCGGCACTGGGCACCGCGCTCCACGTGATGCTGATGGCGTGGCAGCGTCTTTATCCCGATGACGTGGTCAGTTTCGATGCCGATGGCACGCTCTCCCGGCCGGCGCCGCTCGGTGGGCGGGAGGAACTCGCCGCCGGCGGCGCTGCGCCCATGGCCTGGCCGGAGCCGTCTGCTGCTGCCGAGATCGCGCGCAACCAGTTCAACCTGGCGGTGGATCAGTACAACGGGGCGGTCGGCCAGTTCCCGGCGCTCCTGGTGGCGTGGATCATGCAGTTGCGACCGGCAGCGCCACTGCGCTGACATCGCTCTTCTTCAAACACTGACGACAAGTTGGCAGACCCTTCCGACATCCACGACGACCCCGGGCACTTCGCCCCGCCCCTGTGGCGGCAGTTGCAGCTCACGGCGGTCGCATTGGCCGCCATCCGTGGCGGCGTGTCCGGCACCGCGGCCTTCGAAGCCGTTGCGCCGGATCAGCGGCCCGGCGTGCAGTCGCTCGGTTTCCAGGTCCTGCGCTGGCTCGGCCGCGCCGAGGCCCTGCGACGGCACCTGGCCAAGCGCACCCCGCCGCCGGCCGCCGACGCCCTGCTGTGCACCGCCCTGGCGCTGGCCTGGGACCCTCAACGGGCGCCCTACGAGCCCTTCACCCTGGTCGACCAGGCGGTCGAGGCGGCCAAGCGCAATCCCGGCACCCGGGCCCAGGCGAGTTTCGTCAACGCCTGCCTGCGGCGCTTCCTGCGCGAGCGCGACGAACTGGTCGCTGCGACCGAACGCGAGCCGGTCGCGCAATGGAACCACCCACGCTGGTGGATCGAACGCCTCAAGCGCGACCACCCGCGGGACTGGCAACGCGTCCTGGCCGCCGACAACACGCAGGCACCGATGACGCTTCGGGTGAATCCCGCCTGGGGCGAGCGCCCGGCCTACCAGGCGGCGCTGGCGGCCGAGGGAACGCCGTCCGTGCCGGTCGCGGCGAGCGGGCTGCAGTTGCTGCGCGCCCGACCGGTGCAGGCGCTGCCGGGCTTTGCCGAGGGCGCCTGCTCGGTCCAAGATGCGGCAGCCCAGCTGGCGGCGCCACTTCTGCTCGAGGGCCTGCTCGGCGCTGCGTCGGGTGGGGCGCCCCTGCGCGTGCTCGATGCCTGCGCAGCGCCGGGCGGCAAGACCGCCCATCTGCTGGAGCTGGCCGGCCCCGGCGCGATCGAGCTGACCGCCCTCGAAGTAGACGCGGCGCGCAGCCTTCGCATCGAGCAGACCCTGGCCCGGCTCGGCCTCTCCGCCCGGGTTGTCGTCGGGGACGCCGTCCGGCCCCCGGCCTGGTGGGACGGCCGGCCCTTCGATGCCATCCTGCTCGATGCACCCTGTACCGCTTCGGGCATCGTGCGCCGGCATCCTGACGTCCGCTGGCTGCGGCGGGAGAGCGACATCCAGCAACTCGCGCTCCAGCAGGCCATGCTGCTGGCCGCCCTCTGGCCCCTGGTCCGGCCGGGCGGGCGCCTGCTTTATTGCACCTGTTCGGTCTTTCGCGAAGAGGGCGCGCACCAGATCGATGCGTTCCTTGCGCACAACACCGATGCCGCTTTGCTCCCTTCGCCGGGGCATTTGCTGCCGCAAAGCGGAAGGATTGCCCATGGCGTCCAGGACAATGCCCTCGGTGATCACGACGGTTTTTTCTACGCCCTCCTGGAAAAGCAGCCGCCCCATTGAAGCGCGCAGCGCCGGCCGGCTGGCGGTCCTGCTCGTGCTGGGGTGGGTCCTGGCCTGGTGGCCCGCCGTGGCGCCCGCGCAGTCCAAGGGGGCATCGGTCAGCCAGATGCGACTGGAGCTGGCGGACGACGGCGTCTACCTCAACGCGCAGGTGCAGTTCGAACTGCCGAACCTGGTCGAGGAAGTGCTGGACAAGGGCATCGCCATCTATTTCGTGGCCGAGGCCGAGCTGTTCCGCGAGCGCTGGTACTGGACCGACCTGCGCATCGCACAGGCGACGCGCCACATGCGCCTGGCCTACCAGCCGCTCTCCCGGCGCTGGCGCCTCAACGTCTCGCCGATGCCCATCACCAATTCCGGCTTCGGCGTGTCGCTGAACCAGAACTTCGATACTCTTGCGGAAGCGCTCGAGGGCGTGCGACGCGTGGCCCGACTGCGGCTGGGCGACATCTCCGAGATCGGCGACGAGGGCCTTCATCCCGTGACCTTCCGCTTCCGCCTCGACACCTCGCAACTGCCGCGGCCCTTCCAGATCGGTGTGGTGGGTCAGGCCGACTGGAACATCTCCGTCGAGCGCAGTGCACGCCTGCCGCTGGAGAAGATGAAGTGAGCAAGGACCCTCTCACCGGTCAGGCCGCGGCCAAGGCCGCGAGCCGCGCGAGGGCGCGGCGCTGGGCGATCGGCGTGAGCGCCTTCCTGGTCACCGCCGTCGGCCTGGTGCTGATGTTCCTGCTTGCCCAGTCCACCAACAACCGGGTCCTCTACGAGCGCAATTACGCACGCCTCTTCGGCATCAACGTGGTCGTGGCGGTGGTGCTGGTACTGGTGATCGGCTGGATCGCCTTCCGGCTGCTGCGGCGGCTGCGCCAGGGCAAGTTCGGCAGCCGCCTGCTGATCAAGCTGGCCGCCATCTTCGCGTTGGTGGGTGTGGTCCCGGGCATGCTGGTGTACGTGGTGTCCTATCAGTTCGTGGCGCGTTCGATCGAGAGCTGGTTCGACGTCAAGGTGGAGGGCGCGCTCGATGCTGGCCTGAACCTCGGCCGAGCCACGCTGGACTCCCTGTCCGACGACCTGGTCAGCAAGGTGCGCGGCGCGAGCAGCCAGCTCGCCGATGTGCCGGATGCCAGCGCGGGCCTGGTGCTCGAGCGCATCCGCGATCAGCTGGGCGCGACCGACGTGGTCCTGTGGAACGGCGCCGGCCAGTTGATCGCCGGCGCGGGCGCGTCGCGCTTCCGCCTCGATCCCGAGCGGCCCACGTCGCAGCAGCTGCGCCAGGCGCGGACCGATCGCGTCATCTCGCACATCGAGGGCCTGGACGAAAGCCCGGGCCCCGGCGCCACGCTGCCGCCGCCGGCCAGCGTGCGGGCGCTCGCGCTGGTGCAGCGCCCGGGCTTCGACTTCAACACCGAACCGCGCTTCCTCCAGGTGACGCAGCCCCTGCCGCCAGCGGTGGTCGCCAATGCGCTGGCAGTGCAGGAGGCCAACCGCGAATACCAGGAGAGAGCGCTCGCGCGCGAGGGCCTGCGCCGGATGTACATCGGGACGCTGACGCTGACGCTCTTCCTCGCCGTCTTCGGCGCCGTGTTGCTGGCCGTGCTGTTCGGCACCCAGCTCGCTCGGCCGCTTCTGGTGCTGGCCGATGGCGTGCGCCAGGTGGCCGGCGGCGACCTGCGGCCCACCGCGGTGGTCCAAGGCAAGGACGAACTCGGTGGCCTTACGCGCTCCTTCGCCGTGATGACGCAGCAGCTTGCCGAGGCGCGGGCAGCCGTCGAGAAAACCCTGGGCGAGCTCGACGCGGCGCGGGCCAACCTCCAGACCATCCTGGACAACCTCACCTCGGGCGTGATCGTGCTGGACGCCCGCGGCGTCGTCCTGTCCACCAATCCGGGTGCCACCCGCGTGCTGCGCGCGCCGCTCGCCGCCTACGAAGGCCGGCCCCTGGTCGACGTGCCCGGCCTGGCCGAGTTCGGACAGGCGGTGCAGCAGCAGTTCGACGACTTCGAGGTCGAGCACCTGCAACATGGCCTGGACCACTGGCAGCGCGCCTTCGAGCTGCACGCGGCCGGCGAGGGGTTGTCGCAGGACGCGGTCAACATCGTGGCGCGCGGCGCGCAGTTGCCGGGCGAGGCGCGGCTCCTGGTGTTCGACGACATCTCCGAGATCGTCTCGGCCCAGCGTGCCCAGGCCTGGGGCGAAGTGGCGCGGCGGCTGGCGCACGAGATCAAGAACCCGCTCACGCCGATCCAGCTATCGGCCGAGCGCCTCGAGATGAAGCTCAGCGGCAAGGTCGCGCCGGCCGAAGCCGCCGTGCTGACCAAGTCGGTCAAGACCATCGTGGACCAGGTGGATGCGATGAAGCGGCTGGTCAACGAGTTCCGAGATTACGCGCGGCTGCCGGCGGCCGACCTGAAGGCGGTAGACCTCAACGCGCTGATCGCCGACGTGCTGCAGCTGTATGGCGGCGAGAACGCCCCCATCGCGCTGCACTGCGAACTCGACGAGCGCTGCCCGCCGGTGCGCGCCGATGCGCAGCAGATCCGGCAGGTCGTTCACAACCTGTTGCAGAACGCCCAGGATGCGGCCGAGGCCGCTGCGCACGGCAGCGGGCGGCGCGGCGAGGTCGTCATCCGCACGCGCCTGGCCGATTCCGGCCAGCGCGTGCGCCTCACCGTCCAGGACAACGGGCCCGGCTTTGCCGAGAACATCCTCAAGCGGGCCTTCGAACCGTACGTCACGACGAAGACCAAGGGCACCGGCCTCGGCCTTGCGGTGGTCAAGAAGATCGCCGACGAGCACGGCGCGCGGATCGAGCTGTCCAACCGCCTCGTCGACGGGGCTGTGGCTGGCGCGCAAGTCTCGTTATCATTCGCGTTGGCTGGCGGGCCACAGGGAGCGCTCGCTCACGCCAAAGATTCGACGCCGTCTGTTGCCTGATTGTTTGGATGCAGGCGGCGGACCAGCAAACGAACCCCTTTTCCGGCGCATAACACCAAGCATTCAATGGCAAACATCCTCGTGGTCGACGACGAGCTGGGCATACGAGACCTGCTCTTCGAAATTCTGAACGACGAAGGCCACAACGTGGAACTCGCGGAGAACGCGGCAGAAGCCCGTGCCGCACGGCAGCGCGCAAGGCCCGACCTGGTCCTGCTCGACATCTGGATGCCCGACACCGATGGCGTGACACTGCTCAAGGAGTGGTCGACCGCCGGCCTGTTGAGCATGCCCGTGATCATGATGAGCGGACACGCCACCATCGACACCGCGGTCGATGCCACCCGCATCGGTGCCTTTGCCTTTCTCGAGAAGCCCATCACCCTGCAGAAGCTGCTCAAGGCCGTGGAACAAGGCCTGGCGCGCGAGAACGCCCGGCGTGCCGCCGCCAGCGTGGTGCCGGCGGCGACCAACAACCTGACCAGCGTGGTCACCACCTCTGGCGAACACGCCCTGGTGCCCGCCATGCCTCAGGGGCCGGCGCCCGATGCCGGCCCTCAAGCGATGCAGAGCTTCGACCTCGACCGGCCCCTGCGCGATGCGCGCGACGGATTCGAGAAGGCCTACTTCGAATTCCACCTCGCAATGGAGAACGGATCGATGACCCGCGTGGCCGAGAAAACCGGCCTCGAGCGCACCCATCTCTATCGCAAGCTCAAGCAACTTGGCGTCGATCTGTCGAGAGGGCGCCGAGGCACTGTATAATCGCAGGCTGCACACCAAGGCCCGGTAGCTCAGTTGGTAGAGCAGCGGATTGAAAATCCGCGTGTCGGTGGTTCGATTCCGCCCCAGGCCACCACCATTCAACGCCCAACCTCTATCGGTTGGGCGTTTTCATTTCTGGGTTCCGCGACACCACGCGGGGTTCGGCGCCGATCTGCATGTGCCACGCCGTGGCCGCCCGGCGCCCTGAAGTCGCCCGGTTCGACTCTCTTCTGCTCTCAGTTCTCTCAAAACCTGCGCCAACTTCTTCGCGGGAGCACACGCAGGCGGCCTTGCGTGGCCATGACTTGCGCGTGCGTCACTGCCATCGGTTGTCCATCGCGCTTGGATGACCAAGGCATCAGGCAGACACGAGGCTTGCCGCCGCCGCGCAGGGCATCGAGTACAGCCCCTGGCGCCGCTGTGTGACCACGAGGGTCCGATAGGCGGCCAGCGGGCCTTCGGCTTCTGGCTTGCCCTTGTCGCGCGCCTTCACCTTGAACAGGTCGATCAGCTTGTCGCTGTCGAGGCCCGCCCGATCCATGATGCGCTCCGCCGTCATGGGCTCGCCCTTGAACGACCAGAGCGACTTGAAGACCGCCGCCTGCCCGTCGCTGCAGCGGACAGGACCACCTGGCCAGTCGGGCAGCGTCACGAACTTGAAGTCCGCCGAGAACGGCCCGTGGACCGGCATCGTCGGGTCGACCGCCTGCACCGGGCTCCGCTCAACTGGTGCGCCGATGAACGAGATGCCGCCGCCGTAGAAGGCAAACCGATCCTCCAGCGCCAGCCATTCCACGCCCGCCCCGAAGGGGGCACCACGCGTCTCGCGGGGCTTCGGCGTGATCACCCGGACGTCGCCGCCGGCCACGCGCACCCGGTCTAGCAGCGCCGGCTCCCGCCATAAACGAACGATGTCACGTGCGAGCAGCACCGGCGAGCGTCGTGAGTCACCCAGCCGCCACACGCCACCGCCGAGATCGTCGACGCCATCGCGGCTCTCGATCTCCAGCGCGAGGCGCAGCTTCTGGCGTAGCCAGTCCTCGTCCAGCACCAGCGCGGCCACGTCGTCGGCCGCGGCCGACACCGGACCGCACTCCGGGCAATGGCAGGTGCGGCTGCCGCGACCGTCACCCCAGACCTGCGCTCGGTGCTGCTGGCAATACGGGCAGAGCACGAATCGCTGGTCCAGCGCCGCCGGCCGCACGGCGCGCCCGAGGGCGGGCAAGGCGCCGATCTCGCGGGGTGACAGCGATGCGTGCAGCACCGGCGTGCCACCCGCGAACAGACGGCACACCAGGGACCAGGCGTCATGCGCCGCCACCGGTCAGTCCTCGTACACCGGCTGCTGGTTCACCGTGCCGGCCTCTGGCGGCGCCTCCTGGGCGCTGAGCGTCTGCCCCGCCTGCAGGATGCCCAGGTCGACGAGGTAGCCCTCCAGCTTCGCCTGCAGCGCCGCGTCGAACTTGTGCAGGTTCAGGCGGCCGCGACCTGTCACCTCCACCGTGATCACCTTCGAGCGCGACTTGCCGAGTTCGGGCGGGTAGTACAGGTTGATGCGCGCCGCCGTGACCAGCCAGCCGCGGGCCAGCGGGTCCTCGCCGGGGAAGGCATCCTGCAGCAGCTCGGTGACGCACCGCTGCTCGCTGGACGCCATTGCCGTGCAGTCCAGCTTCAGGGCGGTATCCGGACTCAGCACCGAGATCGACTTCACCTGCAGGGCGGCGAAACCGTCCGCCACGGCCTTGGGCACGTCGAAGCCCAGGCGCAGCACCGACAGGTCCAGCGTCGGCGGCTTGATCCGGTGCGGCTCCACCTTGACGCCCAACAGGTGCTCGGCAAACGCATCGACCAGCATCTGGTGGTACTTCGCGCCGCCCCGGACCAGGGTGCGCACCACGCCGGTGGCGACGGCGTACTCCAGCACCATGTGGATGTTCGGGTTGCCGACGCGGCGCATGAGGGTCGCGCCTTCGAACTCCAGGCGCAGCATGGCCAGATCCTTGACGTGGACCGTCAGCAGGAAGACGCCGGGGCTGCGCTCGACCACGTAGGCCGCGCTGCCGTCGCCGCACTGCAACTCGCGCTGGTAGAACGCCGAGATCGCCTGCCGCAGGCCTGCCAGGTCGGCATCCGAGGTGCGCGGCTGGCGCTTCACGCCGAGTTCGTGCTGCTGCGCCTGCGTCCCGTTGCGCTCCAGGTAGTCGAACTCGCAGGCGCGCTCGAACAGGTCCGGGTGGTTCGCGTACAGCCAGAACGAGCGATGGACATCGCTCTGGCAGGCGACCAAGCCCATCAGGGCGGCACCGTCGCTAGCTGCGGCCTGGAACAAGGCCTGCTTGCCGGCGCCGTCACCGAGCTGGATGCTGGCCATCAAGTTGCCGATCAGACGATCCCGGGCGGGAATGTCAGGCCAGGCGCGGATGGCGTCCACGAGCGCTTGTGAGGTCGGCGGCGTGTCATCCCAGGGGAAGTCGTCGGGCATGACCAGGCCGTGGCCCGTCAGGAAGTTGCGCAGCGCGGTGTCCACCGGCAGCTCAAGCAGCACGTCGACAAAGGTCTTCTTCATCTTCTCGGTCCTTTCCGAAGGGGCGTCGGAGGTCTGCGGACCAATGAGGCGGGTGCGCGAGCCGGCGACTGCGGGTTACTGAACAATGTTCCCGCTGTAGTAAAGCAGCGAGATACAGCGTGATTCTGTCCCGCTCATTTCCGCTT
The DNA here is from genome assembly GCF_039541515.1 of Variovorax defluvii. Classification (NCBI taxonomy): domain Bacteria; kingdom Pseudomonadati; phylum Pseudomonadota; class Betaproteobacteria; order Burkholderiales; family Comamonadaceae; genus Variovorax; species Variovorax defluvii. The sequence continues at coordinate 92,621 of NZ_BAABGJ010000004.1, read as the reverse complement.
GTCAATCAACGGGGCACACCTAGCGCGCTTTGGTATCTCGTGGCTATACTGGCGGTCTTGGTTTCACACACTGACTGTTCATTCGAGACGGGGACATCGCCATGGCTTCGGCGTTTGGATTACGCCTGCGGCGCTTGCGCGAGGCGAAGAAGCTGACCTTGCAGCAGGTGGCCGACGCGGTCGGCTGCACCAAGGCGTACATCTGGGAACTGGAGATGAAGGAGGGGCAACGCCCCTCGGCCGAACGGGTTCACGCGCTGGCCAAGGTGCTGGGCGTGACGATGGAGGACGTGATGGGCGACACCCTGGACAAGGTGCCCCAGGCCAGCCCCGAGGACGTCCAGTTCTTCCGCGAATACGCCGGCATGACGGACGAGGAAAAGCAGCGCTACCGGCAAGCGCTCGATCTGATGTTCGGGTCGCGCAAAGACGAGGCCGGCAAGGCGTGAGCAGCGGCGCACCACTCAACGGCTTCACCGCCGCCGCCACGATCCTCAAGTGGCTGCGGGCGGCGCACGGCCAAGCCGTGGTGCGTGTCGACTTGGACCAGGTTCGTGAAGGCTTGCCCGGCAGCCCTCTCGGCAAGGACGTGCGCGTCATCAAGCCGCCGATGCCTTCGCCGGTCGAGAGCTGCGAGGGCATGCTGGTGCGCAATCCGAAGGACGCCGCCGAATGGGGGATCTTCGTCAACCCGGAGGCTGGGCCCGAGCGGCGTCGGTTCACCATCGCGCACGAGCTCGGGCACTTCGTCCTGCACCGAGCACGACAAGGGTCCTTTCGCTGCGACAAGGAGTCGGTCCACTTCGGCCTCGACACCGCCGCCGTCATCGAACGGGAAGCCGACGAATTCGCCAGCAACATCCTGATGCCCGGCGACGTGCTGCGCGACGCCATCGCCAACCGCCGCATCGACCTCAAGGTGTTGAGTGATCTGGCGAAGACATTCGAGGTGTCCTTCGAGGCGCTGTGCATCCGGTTCATCAAGTACACGGACCAGCGCGCGATCCTGCTGCACTGGGACAACGGTTTCCTGAAGTACGAGTGGCGCAGCAAGAGCGCGGTGCGCACGCGCGCCCGCATCCGGCGAACCTCCGACCCGCAGGAGCCGCTGCCTGGCACCCTGGCGGCCGACGAAAGCGTCGCACAGGCGTGGGACGGTATCGAGCTTCCGGCCTCGACGTGGTGTGCCGAGGAGGCGCCGTACATGAAGTTGCGCGAGTTCAAGCACAGCTACGGCGCGCGTGATCGCGTGCTGACGCTGTTGGTGCTCGAAGGCGCCGAGCCCCGACCCTGGGATCAGTCCTGGCAGGACGGCGAGAGCTTCGACAGCTATGACCAGTTCGTGTCGAACGGTCAGTTGCCGACTCGGTAATCCCCGCGGATCGAGGCTATGACGACACAACCCGTCGACGGCGAACTGCAGGCCTCTCAGCGCGAGGTTCAGCGGCTTCTCGGCCGCTGCCTACTGCGTTTGCAGCAGTACGAGCACCTGATCAAGGCCATCGTGGCGCATCACGACATCGCTGGACCGGCCCATGCTCTGCAGTCAATCCGTGCGGAGCGCGTTGCTGACACCGCCACGAAGACGCTTGGCACCCTCGTTGGCTATTTCGTCGGGTCGTACGTTGTGACCGACGAAGTCGACACTTCCGACGAGGTCACCGACAAGGCACCCAACGACGTCATGTCGTTCAGGATGCGGACGCACATGAGCATGTCCGCTGAGGACTACGCGCGGACCGAGGCCGATCTGAAGGAACTGGTGCTGCTGCGGAACAACCTGGTGCACCACTTCATCGATCAGCACGACCTGTGGAGTCTGGACGGATGTCGTGGCGCGAACGATGCGCTGCTTGCCGCCTACAGCCGCATCGACGAACACTTCGAGCAACTCAGGGGATGGGCCGAACACATGGATCAGGCCCGGCGGCTGACGGCGGAGTTCGTCCAGTCAGATGCGTTCCACGACCTGGTAGCCAACGGCATCGCCCCCGATGGCACCGTGGACTGGCCTGCTGCCGGAATCGTCCGCGTGCTGCGTGAAGCTGCTGGAGAGTTGGCCGTCGACGGCTGGACGCCCGTCGCATCGGCTGGGCGGTGGATTACCGAGCGGCACCCCGAGCAACTTCCCGGCAAGTACGGGTGCAGCAGTTGGCGGCAGGTGGTTCATGAGTCTCGCCTGTTCGAGCTTCGGTACCGGGATGTCGATGGGCGGCGCGCCGCTTGGTATCGACCCAAGAATTCGTAGCCCAACTGGCGCGGGGCGTGTCGAGTTCCATCAGCTCACGACGCGACGCACTCGGCCTGACGCATGCCGTCAGCGACCTCGGGCCGCATAGCCCACACGCTTCTGGGCTCATCCCACAGCGCGAACCACGACGTCATAACCGGAGTGCCGTCTTCGCGGTACAGCATCTCGCCCTCTGCGCGAGGGCACTCGTTGGCGAACATCGCACCGGCGAGCCCGAGCCACAGATTCACACCACTGTGGCCCCGGAATCCGACGACCTCGGCCAGAGCCGGTACCGACATTTCCCGCTGGGGCGCCCGGTGGAGGGCTTGAAGCATCCTCTGCTGCGACCCCGTGAGAAAACCCCACAGGTAGCGGAAGGTCGTCGCCACTTGTTCGGCCGTGAGCGGCTTGCTTCCTTGCGCCTGCGCGAGCTCCAGTTGGCGAATGCCGAGGAGACGCAGCATTTCGTTGAACGCCGCCTCTCGTGACTCGGATTCGGCATAAGCAAGCTTCTCGCCGCCTCGCCACAGCACGGAGTACGCCCTCGCGCCCTTGGGCTGCCGGATCACCAGCTTGTAAGGACCGAAATCCTGTACTTCCTTTTCGACGCTGAACGTCATGACGATGTCTCCTCTGGGTTTCAGAACGCGTTGCTATCCGAAGTCAGTCGAACAGCTCAAGCGTTTCGATGGCCTTGGCGAGCTCGTGATGCATCATCAGGCGGTACTCATTGCTCGGGCCGCGCGGTGCATCGATGCCGAGAGCTCCGCTGTAGAACGGCTTGCTCCGCTTGGGCGCCATCGGGAACTCGAACCCCGTCTTCTTGCCAATGGCCGCGCCTAGGTTCCCGTACTCCGTGTTCGCAACCCTGTAGTCGCTCTTGCCGGCCGCCTTGGCCAACTCGGTGTACGTGACCGTCCGGTTCGGCGCGTGGAAGTGGAACTTCAACATCGCCTTCTGGGCTGCCGTCATCTTCAGTCCGCGTAGGGCTTCGGCGTACTTCTCCGCCGGCGGCACGTTGATTACCGCTGCCAGGTGCTTGGTGAAGGCCCGGTACAAGCGGGCGTGGTCGACCTCGATACCCCGCTCGGCAAACCACGCCGAGATCTCCCGCCATGAGTAGTTCTTGGCCCGCAGGGCACTGATGGAGCCAAGCAGCTCCTGGAGATCGTTCTCCCCTTTCTCGGGGGCGGCTAGAGCGGCTTGGAGGAGTTCTTCGGCGTTCGGCATCGTGCAATCATATATCGTACAAACAACAACAACAAGCACTCCAAGCCGAACACATCGCTCGGATGAACACAGGCTTCGAGTTCTGCGAACAGGGATTCGCTGTTGGGAGGGAGGGCGGATAAGCACTTCGGCGACTTGCAGCGTCCCTCGCATGCACCCGCATTCCCGCCGAAACACGTTACGCGGAGCCCACTCGATTCCTAGCATGACAAGCGTTTTCCATAGGAACGCTTGCCATGCACGAACTCGAACCCGTCTCCCTCTCTCCTGCTGCTGACCGGCCCCGGCACGCGCACCAAGAAGTCGTTGATCTGCTTGCCGCCGCACTCTTGCGGCTGCGCGGGCGGCACCAGCCACCATCCGAATCTTCAATCGCCGCCGACAGCGACGCGGTTGGCCTTGGCTTCGTCGGCCAGGAGCGCGTGAATGCGAACCCGGATCACCACAACGGAGTTCGCCCATGACGGCACACACACCTCACGCCGACGCGGCCGCCATCACCGCCCGCATCGCCCAGCTCCCGCACCTGCCGATGGACAGCCTCTGGGCCTTGTGGGACGAGCACTTTGACGAACGCCCGAACCACCACCACCGCACCTGGCTGGAGAGCCGGTTGGCCTACAAAATCCAGGAGCGCGCCCTCGGCGGGCTCAAGTCCTCGGTGCGCCGCAAGCTGGAGGAGATCGGCGAGACGGGAATCCTGCCCCGGCAGCTTCGCCGCGACGCCAACCGTCTGCTGCCGGGCACCGTGCTGACGCGCATGTACGACGACATCGAGCACCGCGTGCTCGTGCGCGGTCCCTTCGATTTCGACTACCGGGGTCAGCGATTCAAAAGCCTGTCGGCGGTTGCGCGCCACATCACCGGCACGCACTGGTCCGGGCCCGTGTTCTTCGGCCTGAAGTCCGGGGACAAGAGGAAGGTGCCAGCATGAGGGCGAACCGACAACCGGGGACGCCGGTGAACCCGATCACAGCGAAGAAGCGCTGCGCCGTTTACACGCGCAAGTCCACCGACGAAGGGCTCGACCAGGAATACAACAGCCTCGAGGCGCAGCGTGATGCCGGGCTGGCCTACATCGCCAGCCAGCGCCACGAGGGGTGGATCGCCGTCAACGATGGCTACGACGACGGTGGCTACTCGGGCGGCAACGTGGACCGCCCGGCACTCAAGCGCCTGCTGGCTGACATCGAGGCCGGGCGGGTCGACATCATCGTCGTCTACAAGATCGACCGCCTGACGCGCAGCCTGCCCGACTTCGCCAAGCTGGTGGAAGTCTTCGACCGCAACGGCGTGTCCTTCGTCTCGGTCACGCAGCAGTTCAATACGACGACGTCGATGGGGCGGCTCACGCTCAACATCCTGCTGTCGTTCGCGCAGTTCGAGCGCGAGGTCACCGGCGAGCGCATCCGCGACAAGATCGCGGCGAGCAAGGCCAAGGGCATGTGGATGGGCGGCATGCCGCCGCTGGGCTACGACGTCGTCGAGCGCAAGCTGATCGTCAACGAACGCGAGGCCGCCTTGGTGCGCGACCTCTTCAGGCGCTATGCCGAACATGGGTCGGCCGCGCGTCTGGTGCGAGAGATGGCCGTGGAGGGACACACCACCAAGGCGTGGGTGACGCAGGACGGCCGACAGCGGACCGGTCGGCCCATCGATCAGCAGTACATCTTCGCCATGCTGCGCAACCGCATCTACCTCGGCGAGATCCGCAACAAGGGCACGTGGTTCACCGCCCAGCACGAGGCCATCGTGCCGCAGGCGCTGTGGGACGCCGCACACGCCTTCGTCGAGCGCCGCAAGCAGGCGCCGCGTGAGCACCGCGCCAAGCACCCAGCCCTCCTGGCCGGGCTGCTCTTCGCGCCCGATGGCCAGCGCATGCTGCACACCTTCGTCAAGAAGAAGAACGGGCGGACGTACCGCTACTACGTTCCCTACCTTCACAAGCGCCGCAACGCCGGCGCCACCCTGTCGCCAGGCGCACCCGATGTCGGACACCTGCCGGCTGCCGAGATCGAGAACGCGGTGCTGGCCCAGATCCACGAGGCACTGTCGGCGCCGGACGTGCTGATCGGCACATGGCGGGCGTGCCAACGCCATCCGGCCGGCGCGGCGCTCGACGAGGCGCAAGTGGTCGTCGCGATGCAGCGCATCGGCGCCGTGTGGGAGCAGTTGTTCCCGGCCGAGCAGCAGCGGCTGACCCGCCTGCTGATTGAGCGCGTGCAGATGCACGAGCAAGGCATCGACATCCACTGGCGAGACGATGGATGGATTGGCCTCGGCCCGGACATCGCCGAGCACCCCCTCGTCGAGGAGGCCGGCGACATGCAGGAGGAGGCCCTGGCATGACCGAAAACAGCAACGCCCCTGCCGGCAATCCGCGCCTTCTCACCGTACGCATCGAGGTCGGCACAGACACACGCAGCTACGTCAGCGGACAGCAACGCGTGACCCTCGTCCCTCTGACGATCAAGCGTCGGCAGAACCGCAAGCTGCTCATTCCTCCGACGGCCGGGGAAGCCGCTCGGGCATCGGGCGGGCTCGACGTCCCGATGATCAAGACCTTGGGCAAGGCCTTCTACTGGAAGCGCCTGCTCGACGAGGGTCGCCACCCGACCGCCACCGATCTCGCGCGGGTGCTGAAGCTTGAGCCTGGCTGGGTGGCGGAAGTCCTCAGGCTCACCATGCTGGCGCCCGACATCATCGAGGCCATCCTCGATGGTCGACAGCCCCGGCACCTGAACTTGCAGGTGCTGCGCGGCCGCCACGAACTGCTCCCGCGCGACTGGTCCGAGCAGCGCAAGGCGCTCGGATTCGACGGCGCCACCGCCTGAGATCGGCAGACACCCAACACGACGGCGAGCCCTGCGCTCGCCGTCGTCGTTTCCGGCATCGCACCGATTGGCGAACCAGAAGTTCCGGCGTGGTTCGCCATTGCGTCCCTCCTAAGTTCGCCACCCGAAGCCTGCAATGACACCTGTTCCTCAACAGCGTCATAGGAGGCTTCCATGCCGACAACGGCAAGCACCATTCCCCGGTCGCCCCACCAGGCGATCAACAGCCTGTCCCCCAGTGACCGTCGCGTACTGACGGAGATCGAGCTCGCGCAGCGCTGGGGCGTCAGCCCCAAGACCCTGCAGCGCTGGCGCAGTGAAGGTCGCGGGCCCCGCTACCTGAAGTTGTCCAAGCGCGTCAGCTATCCGCTCGACGCCGTCGTCGACTTCGAGCGCTACGCCCTGCACGACTCGACGTCCGAGCGCGCCGTGCGCTGAAGGGGGCAACCATGAGCGATCTCACCATCTACCCCGCCCAACTCACCGAGATGTCGGTGGCGCAACTGGAGGCGCTGCCTCCTGATCAACTGGCCGAGGTCCAGCACAACCTGGAGCAGTTGCAGGACTGGACCAAGCAGGCCAGGGCCAAGCTGGACACCGCGCTGGTTCGCCGCTTCGGCGAACTGGAGCGCGCAGCCCGCGCCGATTCGGGCAAGGACTTCGGCACCGTCCATTTCAGCGACGGCCCGTTGCGCGTCACCGCCGACCAGCCCAAGCGCGTGTCCTGGGATCAGCCGCAGCTGGCCGCCATCGCCCAGCGCATCGCCGCCTCCGGCGAACGGGTCGAGGACTACCTTGACGTCGAGTTCAGCGTGCCCGAGTCGCGCTTCAACAACTGGCCCACCGCGTTGCGCTCGCAGTTCGAGGCCGCCCGCACCGTCAAGCCCGGCAAGCCGTCGTTCCGGCTGACCTTTACCCAGGAGGCGTGACCATGTCCGCGATCATCCCCTTTCAGTTCGAGACCCACGCCGTGCGCGTGCAGGTCGATGACAGCGGCCAGCCCTGGTTCAACGCCAGCGACGTCTGCGAGGCGCTGGAACTGGGCAATCCGTCCCAGGCGCTGAAGTCCCACGTCGATGCCGATGACCTCCAGAAACTGGAGATCACCGATGCGCTCGGCCGTCCGCAGCGCGCCAACCACGTCAACGAGTCCGGGCTCTACGCTCTCATCCTGGGCAGCACCAAGGACGCGGCCAAGCGCTTCAAACGTTGGGTGACCGGCGAAGTGCTGCCCGCGATCCGCAAGACCGGCGCCTTCGCGGTGGCTGGCGTGCAGCCGGTGCTTTCCGCGCCGACCCAGGACCGCGTCTCGTCGATCCTGCTGATCGGCGATGCCGTCGCCAGGGTGCCGGGCGTCAAGGCCGGCATTGCGATGGCGGCGACGCTCACCTGCATCCAAGAGAACACCGGCCTGGTCATCGAGACATTGCGCCGGGCGCTGCCGGCGGCCAACGCGCCGATCTGTGCGCTCAATGCGACGCAGCTCGGCAAGTCGCTCGGTCTGTCGGCCAAGGCCACCAATCGGCTCCTGGCTGATCACGGCCTGCAGTTCCGCAACGAGCGCGACGAGTGGGAACTGTCCGAGGCCGGTGAGCAGTGGGCCGAGGCCATGCCGTTCTCCCGCAACGGCCACAGCGGCTACCAGATCCTCTGGAATCCCGCCGTCGCCGAGCAGCTGAAGGAGGTGGCGTGATGGCACTCCCGATCATCACTGCCGACCAGCGGCTGCGCGAGAAGAAGGGCGTCAAGCTGGTGCTGCTGGGCAAGAGCGGCATCGGCAAGACGACCCAGCTCAAGACCCTGCCCGAGGCCTCGACGCTGTTCGTGGACCTGGAAGCCGGCGACCTCGCGGTCAAGGACTGGCGCGGTGACTGCGTGCGCCCGACCACCTGGCCTGAGTTCCGGGATCTGGTGGTGTTCCTGGCCGGCCCCAACCCGGCATTGCCACCCGAGGCGCCGTTCTCGGACGCGCACTACCGGCATGTGTGCGAGCGCTACGGTGACCCGGCGCAGCTGGCCAAGTACGACTGCTACTTCGTCGACAGCATCACCGTGCTCGCGCGGCTGGCGCTGATCTGGTCCAAGGCCCAGCCGCAGGCGATCTCCGAGCGCACCGGCAAGCCCGACACGCGTGGCGCCTATGGCCTGCTGGGCACCGAGATGCTGGGCGCGCTGATGCACCTGCAGCACGCACGCGGCAAACACGTGGTGTTCGTGGCCATCCTCGACGAGCGCATCGACGACTTCAACCGCAAGGTGTTCGTGCCGCAGATCGAGGGCGCCAAGACCGCCGCCGAGCTGCCCGGCATCGTCGACGAGGTCGTGACGCTGGCCGAGATCAAGGCCGAGGACGGCAGCCCTTACCGCGCCTTCGTCACCCACACCCTGAACCCCTACGGCTACCCGGCCAAGGACCGCTCCGGCCAGCTCGACCTGCTGGAGCCACCCGACTTGCGCGCGCTGATCCAGAAGTGCGCCGCCGCCACACAACCTCAGACATCCAAGGAGTAAGCCATGTCCGCATGGAACGATTTCAACGACGCCGAACAGCAGCAGCACTTCGACCTGATCCCCAAGGGCACGGTTGCCAGGGTGCGCATGACGATCAAGCCCGGTGGCCACGACGATGCGGCCCAGGGCTGGACCGGCGGTTACGCCACGCAGAGCTTCGACACCGGCTCGGTCTACCTGGCCTGCGAGTTCGTGGTGCTGGAGGGCGAATTCGCACGCCGCAAGCTCTGGTCCAACGTCGGCCTGCACAGCCCGAAGGGCCCGGCATGGGGAAACATGGGGCGGACCTTCCTCCGCGCGGCGCTGAATAGCGCACGCAACGTCCGTCCGCAGGACAACTCGCCGCAGGCTGCCGCTGCTCGCCGCATCCAGGGCTTCCATGAACTCGACGGCCTGGAGTTCGTCGCGCGCATCGATGTTGAGAAGGACGGTCGCGGCGACCTGCGCAACGTCGTGAAGATGGCCGTCGAGCCTGACCAGACCGACTACCTGCAGGCCGCCGGTGCCGCCCCGAGCGCCGCGGCCGCCGCGCCGCAGCCGCGTGTGGCCGCGCCGGCTCCGCAGGCGGCACGTCCCGCTGTCCCCGGCAAGCCGGCCTGGGCTCAGTAAGGGGGGCGCGTGAAATGCTGGGTCTGCAAACGTCAGGCCCGGGGATTCGGCCACACCGACAACCGACACTGTGTCGGCGATCCCCGGCGCTACCCCATCGACTGGGTGTTCTGCTCGCGCCGTTGCCAGGAAGCGTTCCATGCGCTGTACGGCAACTGGCTGCGCGTCCGGGAAGGCCGCGCCGACATCAAGGGGGTCGCCATGATCGATCCGTCTGATGCCGAGCTGGCCGCGATGAAGAAGTGCCTCAAGGCCTTCGGCGAGGCGGCAGGCGAGATCGGGTTCACCAAGCCCCTGGGCGACTACGCCGAGGCCGAGGCGATGCAGGTGATCGACGCCATCGTCACCTGCTACACGGAAGCGATGGTCGAGCACCACGAGACGACCAAGTTCCCGCCGGTGCGGGGCATGGCGCCCGCGTCCGACCCGATGGCGAGCCCCTTCGCCGACATGGAGGACGACCTGCCCTGGCTCGACCGGGAAGGAGGGAAGTCATGATCGACTTCAACTCCACGGCCAGCATCTCGGGCCAGGTCACGGCGCTGCTGGACGCCGCCATGCAACGGGCTCGGGCCCAGCAATCGCCGCGTCCGTACCTGGGTGGATCGCGTCTGGGTGCGTCGTGCGAGCGCGCACTGCAGTACGAGTTCGCACTTGCGCCGGTCGACTCGGGCCGTGAGACGCAAGGCCGCCTGCATCGCATCTTCGAGCGCGGCCACGTCATGGAGGACTGCATGGTGGCCTGGCTGCGCGACGCGGGCTTCGACCTGCGCACGCGCAAAGCCGACGGCGAGCAGTTCGGCTTCTCCGCTCTCGGCGGACGGCTCCAGGGGCACGTCGATGGCGTCGTCGTCGCCGGCCCCGACCTTGGGCATGGCTGCGGCTACCCGGCCCTGTGGGAGAACAAGTGCCTGGGCTCGAAGTCCTGGCGCGATCTGGAGAAGAACCGTCTCGCCGTGGCCAAGCCGATCTACGCGGCGCAGGTTGCGGTCTACCAGGCCTACCTCGAACTGCACGAGCACCCGGCGATCTTCACGGCGATCAACGCCGACACGATGGAGATCTACACCGAGCTCGTGCCCTTCGATGCGGCGCTGGCTCAGCGCATGTCGGACCGCGCCGTCAAGGTGATCTCGGCCACCGACGCCGGCGAACTGCTGCCGCGGGGCTTCAACGATTCCACCCACTTCGAATGCCGGATGTGCCAGTGGCAGGACCGGTGCTGGAGAAACACGCCATGAGCAATTCACCACTGGCCCAGGTGCTTGGCGAGCGCCTGGTCAATGCGCGCGAGGCGGCGCTGTGCCTCAACCTGCCCATGCACTGGCTCACCCAACCCAAGGTACGGCGCCGGCTCGGCCTGCCCCACTACCTGGTCGGCAAGCTCGTGCGCTTCAAGTTGAACGAGCTCGCGGACTGGATCAACGCCCAGCAGACGCCGGTGAGCGTCGAGGCCACCGGAGAGGGAGCCGATGCTGGACTTCAATGACATCGACCCTCCGCAGGCAACCACGCCAGCGGCCGAACGCGATGCCGTGCGTGCCGACCTCCTCGCGCGCCTGGAGTCGGTGCTGTTTGCCATGTTCCCTGCGGGCAAGAAGCGCCGGGGCAAGTTCCTGATCGGCGACGCGCTGGGCAGCCCCGGCGACAGCCTCGAGGTCGTGCTCGAAGGCGAGAAGGCCGGGCTGTGGACCGATCGCGCGACCGGGGACGGAGGCGACATCTTCGACCTGATCGCCGTGGTGCTGGGCGCGAACGTGCACACCGACTTCCCGCGGGTACTGCAGCACGCAGCGGACCTGGTTGGGCACGTACCTGCAGTTCCAGCGCGCGCGAGCAAGAAGGCGGCGCCCGTTGACGATCTCGGGCCGGCCACGGCGAAGTGGGACTACTTCGATGCCGGCGGCAGCCTGATCGCCGTCGTCTACCGCTACGACCCGCCCGGGCGCAAGAAGGAGTTCCGGCCCTGGGATGCCAAGCGCCGCAAGATGGCGCCGCCTGAGCCCCGTCCGCTCTACAACCAGCCCGGCCTCGCGACTGCGCCTCATGCGGTCTTGGCCGAAGGCGAGAAGTGCGCGCAGGCGCTGATCGCCGTCGGTGTCGTGGCCACCACTGCCATGCATGGCGCCAACGCGCCGGTGGACAAGACCGACTGGTCGCCGCTGGCTGGCAAGGCCGTGCTGATCTGGCCTGACCGCGACAAGCCGGGCTGGGACTACGCGATGGCGGCCGCCCAAGCGGTGTTGGCCGCCGGCGCCGCCTCATGCGACGTGCTGCTGCCGCCCGACGACAAGCCCGATGGCTGGGACGCGGCCGACGCGATGGCCGAGGGCTTCGACGTCGACGCCTTCCTCGGCTCGGGCCCGCGCATGTGCATCAAGCCGTCCAGCACCGTGTGCTCGCAGGAAGCCACGGTGTGGGCGACCGACGACGCACTGGCACTGTCCTTCACGGTCCGCTACGCCGACGACTGGCGCTACTGCGCGGCCTGGGGCAAGTGGCTGGTGTGGACTGGCACGCATTGGCAGTCCGACGAGACCTTGCTGGTTCACCACCTGATCCGCTCGATCTGTCGCGAGGCGGCGGTCAAGGTCGACTCGCACCGGCTGGCGGCCAAGTTGCTGGCCAGCAGCACGGTCGGTGGCGTCGACCGGCTCGCCCGCTCAGATCGCCGGCACGCGGCGAGTTCGGACGAATGGGATGCTGATCTCTTCGCGCTGAACGCGCCAGGTGGCGTGGTGGATCTCAGGACGGGGCGACTTCGTCCGCACGACCGCGCCGACCGGATGACCAAGCTGGCGACCGCCACGCCCGCAGGTGCGTGCCCGCGCTGGCTGTCCTTCCTTGCCGACGTCACGGGCGGCGACGCCGATCTGCAGAACTATCTGCAGCGCATGGTGGGCTACTGCCTGACCGGGGCGACCAGCGCGCACGCGCTGTTCTTCCTCTACGGCACCGGCGCCAACGGCAAGTCGGTGTTCGTGAACACGCTGGCCACCATCCTCGGCGACTACGCCACGAGCGCGCCGATGGACACCTTCATGGAGGCCCGCGGCGACCGCCACCCGACCGATCTGGCTGGGCTGCGCGGTGCGCGCTTCGTCGCGTCCATCGAGACCGAGCAGGGGCGGCGCTGGAACGAGTCCAAGGTCAAGGCCATCACCGGCGGCGACAAGGTGTCGGCGCGCTTCATGCGCCAAGACTTCTTCGAGTACGTGCCGCAGTTCAAGTTGGTGATCGCGGGCAACCACAAGCCGTCGATCCGCAACGTCGACGAGGCGATGAAGCGGCGCCTGCACCTGATCCCGTTCACGGTCACCGTACCGCCAGAGCGGCGCGATGGACAACTCACCGAGCGGCTGCTGGCCGAACGCGACGGCATCCTGGCCTGGGCGGTCGATGGCTGCCTGGCCTGGCAGCGCGACGGCCTCAAGCCGCCCGCCTGCGTGGTCTCGGCCACCGAGGAGTACTTCGAAGCGGAGGACGCCCTCGGCCAGTGGATCGAAGAACGGTGCCTGCTGGCCAAGACCCACCGCGAAGGCGTGTCCGAGCTGTTCGCCGACTGGCGAGAGTGGGCCGAGCGCGCTGGCGAGTACGTGGGCTCGGTCAAGCGGTTCTCCGAGCTGATGGCCACCCGCAAGTTCGAGAAATGCCGCCTGACCGGTGGCGCTCGCGCGCTGGCCGGCATCAGCCTGCGGCCGCGACCGCCGAGCGACACCTATCGCGGCGGCTACCCCTATCGAGACGACTGACATGCGGTCGAGTGACGGATCTGACAGGTCTGGTGATTAACCCCTCACGCGTGCGCGTACACGCACGATAGGGAGGCAACCGTTGAACCTGTCGCATCCGTCACTCGCCCCAACAACGGAGCGAATGATGAACACGACGATCCTGGCCCTGGACCTGGGCACACACACCGGATGGGCGCTGCTGCATCTGGACGGCACGATCACCAGCGGCACCGCGCACTTCAAGCCGCAGCGCTTCGAGGGCGGTGGTATGCGCTTCCTTCGATTCAAGCGCTGGCTCGCTGAACTGCTGTCCGCGAGCGGCCACATCAATGCGGTGTTCTTCGAGGAAGTGCGCCGCCATGCGGGCGTCGATGCCGCGCATGCCTACGGCGGCTTCATGGGCCACCTGACCGCCTGGTGCGAGCACCACAACATCCCGTACCAAGGTGTTCCGGTCGGCACGATCAAGAAGCACGCGACCGGCAAAGGCAATGCCGGCAAGGACGACATGATCCTGTCCGTCCGCCAGCGTGGCCATGCCCCGACCGATGACAACGAGGCGGACGCCCTGGCCCTGCTGCACTGGGCTGTTCAGACGCAGGAGGTGTGAGATGAAGATCCCCACACCAACCTACCGTTGCCCCTTGGGTCGCCTGCAGCCTGAGCCGGTCGACATCGAGGCTTTGAAGCAACGTGGCTGGCGTGACCAGCACGTCCTCGTGGTCAACGAGTCCGACGAGCGGCTGGACTTCGTTGAGCGGGAGTTCGTTCGTCGTATCGGCGAGCGCCTCTACGGCAAGGGGGGCCTGCGTCATGGCTGACCGTCACGCCACCTGGACGATGGAGGATGTGGCAGCGCGCTTCGAGGAGGCTGCGACCACCGGACGACGCCTGCCCCCTGTGCGCGTGCAGGGCTACTTCAACACGTGGCCTGCATTCGTTCGCAAAGAGTGGGAGGCCTTCGCAGCCGACGAGAAGGTCTACCGCCCCTTCCCACCGAGTCCCGAGGCCGTGGACCGGATGTTGGAGACGATGCGCTGGGTGCAGTGGCTGGAGGTCGAGCAGCGGCACCTCGTGTGGATGCGCGCCAAGCGCTACGGCTGGCGCGACATCACGATCCGATTCGCCTGCGACCGCACGACGGCGTGGCGGCGCTGGCAGAAGGCTCTGCAGACCGTCACCGACCGGCTGAACTGCCTCGGGTTGAGGCCGTAGTGTTTTGACGGAATTGCGAGGGCGTGGTGTGCAACGAGCGGGCGTGAGCGGCGAGATGCGGCTTTGGCCTGCGCAACAAAACCGGGCGGTTGGCCATAGTATTTCGGCTATCTTCTGGACAGAGCTGACCTCGGACGGCAGCGGCCCAGGCAAAAGGGGTCCTTCCTTCCGAAGATGCCATGCGGGGGGCGCGAGCGCGGCATTCGCCTAGCGTCCGACTGCAAACCCAGGTTTGCAGGGTTTGCAGGTTTGCACCCCGGCTCATCCGGCCCCGCCAGTGATCGCATCACTGGCCCGACGCCTCCCTCGCGGAGGCGTTTCTATTTCTTCGGCCCGCGACAGGTTGGCTCCTTGCCTGTCCGGGCCGCTTTCATTCGAGGACCTGATCCTGAACATGCTCAACGTCGACTACCGCAAGGTCGAGACGCTGATTCCCTACGCCCGCAATCCACGGACCCACTCCGACGCGCAGGTGGCCAAGATCGCCGCCAGCATCGTCGAGTACGGCTGGACCAACCCGGTGCTGGTCGATGGCGACAGCGGCGTCATCGCCGGGCATGGACGGCTCGCCGCCGCCCGCAAGCTCGGCCTCGACGAGGTGCCGGTGATCGAGCTGGGCCACCTGACGCAGGCGCAGAAGCGCGCCTACGTCATCTCCGACAACCGCCTGGCGCTCGACGCCGGGTGGGACGAGGAACTGCTGGCGCTGGAGTTGGCTGAGCTGTCCGAGGCGGGCTACGACCTGGCGTTGACCGGGTTCGACGAGTCCGAGATCGATGCGCTGCTGGCCGATGAGACGACGGGCGGCGACGGCGAGCAGGAAGAGGCCGGCGACGACGCGGCTGACGACGTCCCTGATCCCCCGGCGGTCCCGGTGTCCCGCATCGGCGATGTCTGGGCGCTCGGCCCGCACCGCCTGATCTGCGGCGACGCCACCGACGCGAGCGTGGTCGCCGCCTTGATGCAGGGCGAGCGCGCGCGCCTGTGCTTCACCTCGCCGCCCTACGGAAACCAGCGCGACTACACGACCGGCGGCATCGCCGATTGGGATGCGCTGATGCGCGGCGTGTTCGCCCAGCTGCCGATGGCCGACGACGCGCAGGTGCTGGTCAACCTCGGACTGATCCACCGCGACAACGAGTTCGTGCCCTACTGGGATGGCTGGCTCGGTTGGATGCGCACGCAGGGCTGGCGGCGCTTTGCCTGGTACGTGTGGGACCAGGGGCCGGGCATGCCCGGCGACTGGGCGGGCCGCTTCGCCCCGAGCTTCGAGTTCGTCTTCCACTTCAACCGGGCGAGCCGCAAGCCGAACAAGATCGTGCCCTGCAAGCACGCCGGCCAGGAGTCGCATCTGCGCGCCGACGGCTCGTCGACCGCGATGCGCAGCAAGGAGGGTGAGGTCGGCGGTTGGACCCATGCAGGTCAACCGACGCAGGACACCCGGATTCCCGACTCGGTGATCCGCGTGATGCGCCACAAGGGCAAGATCGGCCAGGACATCGACCACCCGGCCGTCTTCCCGGTGGCGCTGCCGCAGTTCGTCATCGAGGCCTACTCGGACGAGGGCGACCTGTTGTTCGAGCCCTTCGGCGGCAGCGGCACGACGATGCTGGCCGCGCAGCGCACCGGTCGCATCTGCCGCACCGTCGAGATCGCGCCGGAGTACGTGGACGTCGCAGTTCGGCGCTTCCAGCAGAACCATCCGGACGTGCCAGTCACATTGCTCGCGACCGGTCAGTCCTTCGACGAAGTCGCGGCCGAACGACTGGCGGTGACCGAGGTGGCGGCATGACGGCGTCCTGGCTTGCCGACAAGATCGAGCAGTGGCCGACGGCCAAGCTGGTGCCGTACGCCCGCAACGCGCGTACGCACTCGGATGCGCAGGTCGCGCAGATCGCCGCGTCCATCGCCGAGTTCGGCTTCACCAATCCGATCCTCGCCGGCAGTGACGGCGTGATCGTCGCTGGCCACGGTCGGCTCGCGGCTGCGCAGAAGCTCGGCCTGGAGGCGGTGCCGGTCGTGGTGCTCGACCATCTCAGCCCGACGCAGCGTCGGGCCCTGGTGATCGCGGACAACCGCATCGCCGAGAACGCCGGCTGGGACGACGTCATGCTGCGCGTCGAACTCGCGGCGCTGGCCGACGACGACTTCGATGTCGCACTGACCGGCTTCGACGCCGACGCGTTGGCCGAACTGATGGCGGGTGAAGAGCCCGACGCCGATGGCCAGACCGATGACGATGCCGTGCCCGAGGTGCCCGAGACACCGATCTCGCGCTCGGGCGATGTCTGGCTGCTCGGCGGGCATCGCCTGCTGTGCGGCGACGCCACGGTGGCGGCGAGCTACGAGCGACTGCTGGCCGGTGAGCAGGCGGACATGGTCTTTACCGACCCGCCGTACAACGTGAACTACGCCAACAGCGCCAAGGACAAGATGCGCGGCAAGGATCGCGCGATCCTGAACGACAACCTTGGTGACGGCTTCTACGACTTCCTGCTGGCCGCGTTGACGCCGACCCTCGCCCATTGCCGGGGCGGCATCTACGTGGCGATGTCCTCCAGCGAACTCGACGTGCTGCAGGCCGCCTTCCGCGCCGCCGGTGGCAAGTGGTCGACCTTCATCATCTGGGCCAAGAACACCTTCACGCTGGGCCGCGCCGACTACCAGCGTCAGTACGAACCGATCCTGTACGGATGGCCGGATGGTGCGCAGCGCCACTGGTGCGGCGACCGCGACCAGGGCGACGTCTGGAACATCAAGAAGCCACAGAAGAACGACCTGCACCCGACGATGAAGCCGGTGGAGCTGGTCGAGCGTGCGATCCGCAATTCGAGCCGACCCGGGAACGTGGTGCTCGATCCGTTCGGGGGTTCGGGCACGACCTTGATCGCCGCCGAGAAGTCAGGGCGGCAGGGGCGACTGATCGAGCTCGACCCCAAGTACGTCGACGTGATCGTGCGCCGCTGGCAGGACTGGACCGGCCAACAGGCCACCCGCGAGTCGGATGGCCTGGCGTTCGATCAGGCCGCCAGCGAGTCCTCGACGATCTCGGTGTGAATCACGAAGCCTGTCAGGTAGGGCATGCCGCACGGGATGCCGTAGGCCTTGCTGGTCTGGCGCCCGATGGTCCAGCCCATCCACTGCTGGGTGGCGGTGTTGATCGCGTCCGCCAGGGCTTGGCCGCGGTACAGCGCGTTCTGAACGTCGTCCGCGAAGTGGCGGCCGTGGCGGCTGTCGAGGAAGGTCCTGACCGATTCGAGTGGCTGGCCGGTGGCGTCCGAGATGGCGGTCATCGCCAGGGGCCAGGCGGCGTTGGCCTGCTCGTCCATCGTGCCCCAAAAGCCCCAGGCATCGTTCTGGGTGGCGGGGATCGGGCGGGTGCTGTTCATCTCGGGCTCCTTGGCGTTGATCGTTGCGACGCTCGTAGTAACGCGCTGTTCGATGGAGAAGCCAAGCGCAGCTCGGCCTCTTCTTCGATCTTTCTGATCAGGCGATCCGATAGACCCGTTCACCACCCTGCGGCTTGTCCGAGACGATGGCCAGACCGAGCTTCTTCTTGAAGGCCCCGGCGAAGGTGCCGCGCACGGTGTGCGCCTGCCAGCCGGTGGCCTCGCAGATCTGGCGAACGGTGCTTCCCTCGGGGCGGCGCAGCATCGCGATCACCTGGGCCTGCTTGCTGTTCTCGCGGGTGCGGGGTTTGGTGTCCGCGCGCTCCCTCGCCCACGTTGCTTCGGCGGCTGCTACAGCGGCCTCGATCTCGGGGTCGGCTTCCGGGGGCTTGGGCGCGGGGAGCTCGCGCCCCATCGCTTCGTAGCCCTCGGCTGCGACGAACCAGTCGGTGCCATCGGTGGTGATCAGGGCGCGGTTGAGCAGGCCATCGAGCACCTTCTTGCGGGCGCCGCCTTTGATGTTGTCGGGGAACCAGACGATCTTGCCGTCGCTGTGTTCGAGGGCGTAGGCCAGGATCGCGTGCTGGGCAGGGGTCAGTTGGGTGGTGGTCATCTCTTGCTCCTTGCAGGGGTTGATCGGGTGACGTGATGAACGCGCTGTTCGCCGGTGAAGCCAAGCGCCTTCTGCTTGGCTTCGCACTGCGTGTCAGCTCTTGCGCAACTCGGCGATGCCGGCCTGCGCGAGATCGAGTGCGGCGGCGTGGAAGGCGGCTTCGGCTACCCACGGCGCGGCACGGGCGTCGTCGAGCAGTTGCTCCATCACCGTGCGGCTCTTGGCGCGCATGGCGGCGCAGGCTGCTTCGAGGTCGTCGCGGCTGGCGGCGGCGACCTCCTGGCGGCAGCTGCGTACCAGCACCGTCAACGCCGCCTCGGCGAGCTTGGTGGCCAGGGTGTCGGGGGTCGTGGTGTTCATCGTGCGTCCTTTCGATGGGGTGGTTCGGGGTGACGTGATGAACGCGCTGTTCGCCAGTGAAGCCAAGCGCTTCCTGCTGGTGTTCTGGGGTTGTTGATCAGCTGTTGGCCTTGTCCGACGTCGCGACCTTGCGGCCCTCTTCGATGCCGGCCTTGAAGGCGGCCTCGAGGGCGTCTCGTACGCACCAGACCGCCACGTCGTGGAAGTCGAGGCTGTCGGACCTGCGGGTCTGCAGCGTCTCGATCCCGAGGTGTTGCTGGGCGATCTGGGTGAGGAGGGTTTCGAGCTTGCTCATTTCGGTGTCCTTCGATGGGGTTGGCGATGGATGTATGAACACGCTGTTCTCGATGGAAGCCAAGCTGATTCCGAGGGACCGACGATGAATTGATCGAAGAGGGCAATGGGAATCTCGATTCGGGCTTACGCCCGCCACCGGGGCGTGACCGACACGGCCGTTCACAAGGCCATCCGTACAGGGCGCATCGCGCCCGAGGCGGACGGCACCATCGACCCGGACAAGGCCGACCGTGAGTGGGCGCGCAACTCGGAGGCTCCGAAGGCAGGGACTCGCGCCAAGGCGGTCAAGGCCGCTGTGCCGGAGTCAGCGGCCGATGCACCTGGCGGCCTGCCCCCGGGTGGCGCGTCACTGCTGCAGGCGCGAACCGTCAACGAAGTGGTGAAGGCGCAGACGAACAAGGTGCGCCTGGCCCGCCTCAAGGGCGAACTGGTCGACCGTCCGCAGGCCATCGCGCATGTGTTCAAGCTGGCGCGCTCAGAGCGCGATGCGTGGCTGAACTGGCCGGCGCGCATCTCCGCGCAGATGGCGGCCAAGCTCGGCATCGAGCCTCACGCGATGCACGTCGCCCTGGAAGCTGCAGTGCGCGAGCACCTGCAGGAACTGGGCGAACTTCGGCCCCGGGTGGACTGATGCTGGACGTCGACTACGAGGGCGCGGCCGAGATCGAGCGCGCGTGGCGCGAGGGGCTGACGCCAGATCCGCTGCTCACGGTGTCCGAGTGGTCGGACCGCCACCGGATGCTGTCCAGCAAGGCATCGGCAGAGCCGGGACGCTGGCGCACCAGCCGCACACCGTACCTGAAGGCCATCATGGATTGCCTGTCGCCGACCTCGCCGGTCGAGCGCGTGGTGTTCATGAAGGCGGCGCAGCTGGGCGCGACCGAGATGGGATCGAACTGGATCGGCTACGTGATCCACCACGCGCCCGGGCCGATGATGGCGGTCTGGCCGACGGTGGAGATGGCCAAGCGCAACTCCAAGCAGCGCATCGACCCGTTGATCGAGGAGTCAGCCGCGCTAGCCGAACTGATCGCACCTGCGCGCAGCCGCGACTCGGGCAACACGATCCTGGCCAAGGAGTTCCGGGGCGGTGTGCTGGTGATGACCGGCGCCAATAGTGCGGTGGGCTTGCGCTCGATGCCGGTGCGCTACCTGTTCCTTGACGAGGTGGACGGCTATCCCCTGGACGTCGAGGGCGAAGGCGACGCGATCTCGCTGGCCGAGGCGCGCACGCGCACTTTCGCGCGCCGCAAGATCTTCATCGTCTCGACGCCGACGATCTCGGGCGCGAGCGCCATCGAGCGCGAGTACGACGCGAGCGACCAGCGCAGGTACTTCGTGCCGTGTCCGCACTGCTCGCACCGGCAGTGGCTGCGCTTCGAGCAACTGCGCTGGGAGCGCGGACAGCCCGACTCGGCGGCGTACATCTGCGAGTCCTGCGACGCCTCGATAGCCGAGCACCACAAGACGTGGATGCTCGAACACGGCGAGTGGCGCGCGCTGGTGCCGGAGAACGGTATCAAGACGGCGGGCTTCCATCTGTCCTCGCTGTACAGCCCGGTCGGGTGGCGTAGCTGGCGGGACATCGCCGCTGCCTGGGAAAGCGCCGTGAGCAAGGAGTCAGGTTCGGCGGCGGCGATCAAGACCTTCAAGAACACCGAGCTCGGCGAAACCTGGGTCGAGGAAGGCGAAGCCCCGGATTGGCAGCGGCTGGTCGAGCGCCGAGAGGACTTCCCGCTGGGCAGGGTCCCGGAAGGTGGGCTTCTGCTGGTCGGCGGCGCCGACGTGCAGAAGGACCGCATCGAGGCGTCCATCTGGGCCTTCGGCCGCGGCAAGGCCTCGTGGCTGGTGGAGCACCGGGTGCTGATGGGCGACACCGCCCGTGACGCGGTGTGGAAGCGCCTGGCGGAGTTGATCGCGGAGAACTGGACCCACGCATCGGGCTCGACCATGCCGCTGGCGCGATTCGCGCTGGACACCGGCTTTGCGACGCAGGAGGCCTACGCCTTCGTGCGCGCGTGCCACGACCCGCGCGTGATGCCGGTCAAGGGGGTACCCCGCGGCGCGGCACTGATCGGCACGCCGACGGCGGTCGATGTCTCGCAGGCCGGCAAGAAGCTGCGCCGGGGCATCAAGGTCTACAGCGTGGCGGTCGGCATCGCCAAGCTGGAGTTCTACAACAACCTGCGCAAGAGCGCGGACGTCGATGAGGACGGCGTGACGGTGACGTACCCGGCCGGCTTCGTCCACCTGCCGAAGATCGACGCCGAGTTCATCCAGCAGCTCTGCGCCGAGCAACTCATCACGCGCCGCGACCGCAACGGCTTCCCGATCCGCGAGTGGCAAAAGATGCGCGAGCGCAACGAGGCGCTGGACTGCTACGTGTACGCCCGGGCCGCTGCGAGCGCGGCCGGGCTGGACCGTTTCGAGGAACGGCACTGGCGCGAACTCGAACGACAACTCGGGATGGAGCGGCCACCGGATGAGCCGCCACCGATTCAACCCTTCGATGCAGACGAGGCCACCCACAGCGGTGGCCTCGCTGTTTCTGGCAACCGCAATACCGGCCGGCGCGTGATCAAGAGCCGCTGGCTGACCCGCTGAGGATCTTCGTGACCTACACAACCACCCAACTCGACGCGCTCAAGCGTGCGCTGGCCACAGGCGAGCGCCGCGTGAGCTTCGCCGATAAGACGGTCGAGTACCGCTCGGTCGAGGAACTGCAGGCGGCGATCCGCACCGTGGAATCCGAGCTTGCGCGCAGCGCCGGTGCGGGTCGCAAGCGCCAGATCCGGGTCACGACGGCGAAGGGCTTCTGATGACCTGGATCGCCAAGCTCCGTGGCCTGCTCGGCCAGCAACCGGTCCACGAGGCCGCTGGCCGAGGAAGGCGCTCGCTGGCCTGGATGCCGGGCAACCCCGGCGCAGTGGCCGCCATGCTGGCCACCAGCACCGAGCTGCGCATCAAGAGCCGCGACCTGGTGCGGCGCAATGCGTGGGCGCAGGCTGGGATCGAAGCCTTCGTCGCCAACGCCGTGGGCACCGGCATCAAGCCGCAGAGCCTGTCCACGGACGAACGCTTCAAGACGGATGTCCAGGCTCTGTGGCGCGACTGGACCGAGGAAGCGGACGCTGCCGGCCAGACCGACTTCTACGGCCTGCAGGCGCTGGCATGTCGGGCGATGCTCGAAGGCGGAGAGTGCTTGATCCGTCTGCGTCCCCGCCGGCCAGAGGACGGACTCGCGGTGCCACTGCAGCTCCAACTGCTGGAGCCCGAGCACCTGCCGATCAGCCTCAACACCGAACTGCCCTCCGGCAACGTGGTGCGCGCCGGTATCGAGTTCGATGCGCTGGGACGCCGGGTGGCCTACCACCTGTACCGCTCGCACCCTGAGGACGGTCGGCTGGCCCCGATGTCGGGCCAGGGTGGGCTGGACACGGTCCGCATCCCAGCGTCCGAGATCATCCACCTCTACCGCGTGCTGCGCCCCGGCCAGATCCGCGGCGAGCCGTGGCTGTCCCGGGCTCTGGTCAAGCTCAACGAACTGGACCAGTACGACGACGCCGAGCTGGTTCGCAAGAAGACCGCTGCGATGTTCGCCGGCTTCGTGACCCGCCAGAGTCCCGAGGACAACCTGATGGGCGAAGGCGCCGCCGACGGTGAGGGCATCTCGCTGGCCGGTCTGGAGCCCGGCACGCTGCAGATCCTGGAGCCCGGCGAGGACATCAAGTTCTCCGATCCGGCCGACGTCGGCGGCTCCTACTCTGAGTTCCTGCGCACCCAGTTCCGCGCCGTGGCCTCGGCCATCGGCATCACCTACGAGCAGCTGACCGGTGACCTCACCGGCGTCAACTACTCGTCCATCCGCGCCGGGATGCTGGAGTTCCGCCGACGCTGCGAGATGGTGCAACACGGCGTGCTGGTGCATCAGATGTGCCGCCCGGTGTGGACAGCGTGGATGAAGCAGGCGGTGCTGGCCGGGGCCCTCGAAGCGCCGGGGTTCGCCCGGGGTGGCGCCGCTCGCCGCCGGCAGTACCTGCAGGCCAAGTGGATTCCGCAGGGTTGGCAGTGGGTCGACCCAGAAAAGGAGTTCAAGGCCATGTTGCTTGCCATCCGCGCGGGCCTGATGAGCCGCTCCGAAGCGATCTCGGCCTTCGGCTACGACGCCGAGGACGTCGACCGCGAGATCGCTGCCGACAACCGCCGCGCCGACGACCTCGGCCTGATCTTCGATTCCGATCCTCGCCGCACCTCCAAGGACGGCGGCAGTGCAGAGCCGAACCGATCCGCCGACAACGCCACGGCGACGCCGCCCTGAAGGATGACCTCATGACTCTGTTGCCCCATGTGGCGGCGCGCCTCTTTGGCGCGCCGCTGCTGATCCATCGCCCGAAGCTCGACGTGATCCTGGCCGTCCTCGGCCCCCGCGTCGGCCTGTCCGATCTGGCAGCGCCAAGTGGCTACACGCCGCCGGAGCGCAGCCCCGGCCGCGCGAACGCGAAGGTGGCGGTCGTCCCCATTCACGGAACCCTGGTGCGCCGAACCATCGGCCTCGAGGCTGAGTCGGGGCTGACCAGCTACGCGGCCATCGCAAGCCAGATCGACGCGGCGCTGGCCAGCCCTGATGTCGATGCAATCCTGCTGGACGTGGACTCGCCGGGCGGCGAGTCGGGTGGCGTGTTCGATCTCGCCGACCGCATTCGCGCGGCAGCACAGGTCAAGCCCGTCTGGGCGGTGGCCAACGACATGGCCTTCTCCGCTGCCTACGCGCTGGCCTCAGCGGCGACCAAGGTGTTCGTCTCGCGCACCGGGGGTGTCGGCTCGATTGGCGTCATCGCGATGCACGTCGACCAGTCCGAGAAGGACGCGCAAGACGGCGTTCGCTACACCGCCGTGTTCGCGGGCGACCGCAAGAACGATCTCAACCCCCACGAGCCGATCTCGGACGAAGCCCACGCCTTCCTCAAGGCGGAGGTGAACCGCGTCTACGGGCTGTTCGTCGAGACGGTGGCCCGGCACCGCGGCATCGAGCCGGGCGCAGTGCGCGACACCGAAGCCGGTCTGTTCTTCGGCCAGGCGGCCGTTGCCATCGGCCTGGCCGACGCCATCGGCACGTTCGATGTCGCGCTGTCCCAGCTCCTCGATTCCGTTTCCCCACTCCCGAATCTGGCGGCGAGCCACTCGGGCCATTTCCGCAACCTCCAGATGGAGTCCTACATGAATGATCGATCCGACCCCGCTCCTGCTGATCGGCCTGCTGCTGATCGTGCTGGCCCTGTTCATCAACCGTCGCCCGCCTCCGCACTGAGCGTGGCCGACGCCGTCGAGATCGCCCAGACCTGCACGCTGGCCGGTCGCACCGACCTCATCGCGGGCTTCCTGGAAGCCCAGGCCTCGCCAGCCAAGGTGCGCAGCCAGATCCTGGCAGCCCAGGCCGACGCGTCGCCCGAGATCGTCACCCGCATCGGACCCGACGCCGCCGCCACGGCGGCCACGGTCGCAGCGGGCAACCCGCTGGTCGATGCGGCCAAGCAACTGGCCGCGAAGTCCGCAGCCCTGAAGAAGGAGATCTGACATGCCGACCGTGTTCACCGAATCCATGAACTTGGGCGACCTGCTCAAGTACGAGGCCCCGAACCTGTACTCGCGCGACCGCGTCACCGTCGCCGCCGGTCAGAACCTGCCGCTCGGCGCAGTCATCGGCGTGGTCACCGCCACGGGCAAGGTCAAGCAGATCGACCCGTCGGCCACCGATGGCACGCAGGTCGCCGCCGGCGTGCTGATGCAGGCCTGCGACGCTGCGCTCGCCGAGCGTACCGACGGCCTGGTCGTGGCCCGCCACGCCATCGTCTCCGACCACGCCCTGCAGTGGCCGACCGGCATCACCACCGGCGAGCAGCAGGCCGCCATTGCCCAACTCAAGTCGCTGGGCGTCCTCGTTCGCCAGGGAGTCTGAGCATGCAGAACATCTTCGAAAACCCCGCCTTCTCGATGTCGGCGCTGACCACCGCCATCAACTTCCTGCCCAACAACTACGACCGCCTCGGCGCGATGGGCCTGTTCGTCGACAAGCCGCAGCGCTTCCGCTCGGTCGTCGTCGAGGAGCAGAACGGCGTGCTCACGCTGCTGCCGACGCTGCCGCCCGGCTCGCCCGGCACAGTGGGCGTGCGCGGCAAGCGCAAGGTACGCTCCTTCACCATCCCCCACATCCCGCACGACGACGTGATCCTGCCCGAGGAAGTCCAGGGCATCCGCGCCTTCGGGTCGGAGACGGAACTGCAGACCGTGGCGGGCGTGATGGCGCAGCACCTGCAGACGATGCGCAACAAGCACGCGATCACGCTGGAGCATCTGCGCTTCGGTGCGCTCAAGGGCCAGATCCTGGACGCCGACGGCAGCGTCATCTACGACCTCTACAACGAGTTCGAGATTACGCCCAAGACCTTCACGTTCAACATCTCCGACCCGGCGAGCGGCTTCGACGTGAAGAAGACCTGCCTGGACATCGCCCGCTATGTCGACGACAAGCTCCAGGGTGAACGGATGACGGGCCTGCATGCCTTCGTCGGTGAGGACTTCTTCGATGCGCTGACCGGGCACGACGAGGTCAAGGCGGCGTACGACCGCTGGCAGGACGGCCAGGCCCTGCGCACCGACATGCGCGCGGGCTTCACCTTCGCCGGCATCACCTTCGAGGAGCACCGGGGTCGGGCGGCCGCACCGGGCAGCACGGTACGGCGCTTCGTCGAAGCCGATGAGGGGCACATCCTGCCGCTGGGCACGATGGACACCTTCGCCACCTACTACGCGCCCGCCGACTTCAACGAGACGGCCAACACGGTGGCACTGCCGCTGTATGCCAAGCAGGAGCCGCGCAAGTTCGACCGCGGCACCGACCTGCACACGCAGGCCAACCCGCTGCCGCTGTGCCACCGCCCGGCGCTGCTGGTCAAGCTGGTGATGACCTGATGGGCATCGTCGAACGCCTCTACGAGGCGGCGGCGAATGCGGGTCTGCTGGTGAGTGCTGAGGTGGCCGGCCGCACGGTATCGGTCGGCTTCCTGTGCATCGACGACAACCTGCTCGACGGACTGGTCCGTTCGGCGGCCTACACGATCACCTACCCGCTGTCGCTGCTGCCCGACCTGGAGACAGGACACACCGTTGTGATCGCAGGCCAGACCTACCAGGTGCGTGACGTGCGCGCCATCGGCGACGGGACCGAGCGTCGCGCTGATCTCACTCGGCTGTAGGCGGTGGCGATGACCTCGATCCGCGAGCAGATCCTGCTGGCGGTGATGGCGGCTGTCCGTCCCACGGCCGAGGGGCTGGGCGCCACCGTCCACCGCTCACCCACGGTGGCCATCGGCCGGGAGCAATGCCCGGCACTGGTGGTGTTCCCCGAGTCGGACGCGATCACCGAGCGCGCCAACGACCGCGTCACGCGCGAGCTGACCGTTCGCATCGTCGCCCTGGCCCGGGCCGTTCCGCCCGTCGCGCCCGAGACCGAGGCCGACCAGCTGCTCACCGCCGCGCATGCGGCGCTGATGGCCGACCTGAACCTCGGTGGCCTGGCCCTCGGCATCCGAGAGCAGGAGTGCGAGTGGGAGGTGGAGGACGCCGATGCCGTGGCCGCCGCCATCCCGGCGCGCTACGCGATCACCTACCGGACGCTTGCGCGCGACATCTCCTCACCAGGATGAACCCATGACCCGACTTGTCTTGAAACGCCCGCACACCCACGCGGGCCAGGCCTTCCGGGCCGGCGACCGGATCGACGTCGAAGCGACTACGGCCGACTGGCTGATCGCCCACGGCGTCGCCGCACCCGATGCCGTGCCGCCGAAGGCAGACCCCGAACCCGCTGACATCAAACCCGACCTTCCCCGGTCCCAACGCAAGGAACCCAAGCCATGAGCACCTACGCAAGTTTCCAAGGCCGCGTCTTCCTCGGCAAGCGAGACATCGCCGGCTTTCCCATCGAAGTGCGCTCGCCCGGCAACGTCGCCGAGCTGAAGCTGTCCCTCAAGACCGACGTCCTGGAGCACTACGAGAGCCAGACCGGTCAGCGCTCGCTCGACCATCGCATGGTCAAGCAGAAGTCGGCCACCGTGAACCTCACCATCGAGGAGTTCACCAAGGAGAACCTGGCGCTCGCGCTTTACGGCACGCACGTGGTCGGCACGCCGGGCACCGTGACGGACGAACCCATCGGCGGCGCCACGCCGACGGTGGGCGACCGCTACTTCTTCGCCCACCCCAAGGTGTCCTCGCTGGTGGTCGTCGATTCCGCTGGCACGCCGGCCACTCTGACTGCCGGTACCCACTACACGGCCGACCTGGACTTCGGTGCCCTCCAGTTTCTGGATACCACCGGCTTCACGGCGCCGTTCAAGGCGAGCTACGGCTACGGCGTGGCCACCGAGATCGGCATCTTCACGCAGGCGCTGCCCGAGCGTTACCTGCGGCTCGAAGGCATCAACACGGCGCAGGGCAACGCCAAGGTGCTGGTCGAGCTCTACCGCGTGGCCTTCGACCCGCTCAAGGAGATCTCCTTCATCTCCGACGAGTACAACAAGTTCGAGCTAGAAGGCTCGCTGCTGGCCGACAGCACCAAGCCCTTCGACGCGGTGCTCGGCCAGTTCGGCCGCATCGTGCAGCTCTGAAGCGTGGGTGAGCCATGAATGATTTGGACACCCTCGTTCCGCAAGGAATCGAACTCGTCATCGACGGCGAGCCCCTGGTGATCAAGCCGCTGAAGGTCGGGCAGTTGCCCGGCTTTCTGCGCGCCATCTCGCCGGTGATGCAGCAGATCTCGTCCACCGAGATCGACTGGCTGGCGCTGTTCGGCGAGCGCGGCGATGACCTGCTGTCGGCCATCGCCATCGCTGTCGGCAAGCCCCGGGTCTGGGTCGACGAGCTGGCCGCCGACGAGGCGATCCTGCTGGCGGCCAAGGTGATCGAGGTCAACGCCGATTTTTTTACCCGGACGGTGATGCCGAGACTCGACGGGGTGCTCGCGGCGGGCCTGAAGGTGCCAGCAGCGAAGGTTGGTTCGACGCCATCCAGCACCTGATCGAGCACGGCCACCGCTTGCCCGACATCCTCGAATACACGCTGGCGCAGTTGCACGGCTTCATGGCGGCCACGACCCGGTCGGACGCTGCACGTGACGCCCGGCTGCTGTCACTGCTCGCCATCGGCACCCGCGGCGACGCGCGTCAGCTCGACAAGACCCTCGACCGCCTGACTGACCATGCGCATCTCGATCCGCATCGATAGCGCCGCCGGCAACGCACAGTTGCGCCGCTGGGGCGGCGAGTTCCGGACCAAGGTGCAGAAGGCGGTGGAGCGCGCCATGCGCACCGAGGCCGCCGAGATCAAGGACGACGTGCGTGCCCATGTGGCCGGTCAGATGTCGGTGGTCAGGAAGTCCTTCCTCAAGGGCTTCACCGCCAAGGTGCTAGCCAAGGACCCGAAACGGCTGCCGGCGCTCTACGTCGGCTCGCGGATTCCGTGGTCGGCCATGCACGAGACCGGTGGACAGATCGCCGGGCGGATGCTGATCCCCTTGCACGGACGGGTCGGACGCAAGCGCTTCAAGGCGCAAGTGGCCGAACTCATGCGTGGCGGCAACGCCTACTTCATCAAGAACGCCAAGGGGAACATCGTCCTGATGGCCGAGAACATCAAGGAGCACGACCGGCCGCTGTCGGGCTTCAAGCGCCGCTACCGCAAGGCCGAGGGCGTCAAGCGCCTCAAGCGCGGCGCCGACATTCCCATCGCCGTGCTCGTGCCCAAGGTGGTGCTCAAGAAGCGCCTGAACGTCGAGCGCTTGGTCGCGGGCCGAATTCCGCGCCTGTCGGCCGCCGTCGAGCGCGAGATCAGCACCGTCGACTGACCCATGGCCAAGCGAATCTCCATCCTCGTCGCGCTGGAGGGTGCCGACGAAGGGCTCAAACGCGCCATCACGTCGGCCGAGCGCAGCCTCGGCGAGCTTTCCAGCACGGCCAAGACCAGCGGCGCCAAGGCCGCCTCGGGCATCGCCGAAGTGCGCGCGGGCATGTCGGCCTTCGGCGAGCAGGTCAACCGGGCCAAGACCCAGCTGCTGGCATTCCTGACCATCAACTGGGCCAGCGGCAAGGTCCAGGAGATCGTCCAGATCGCCGACGCGTGGAACATGATGTCCGCGCGACTGAAGCTGGCCACGGCCGGGCAGCGCGAGTACGTCACTGCGCAGAAGGAACTCTTCGCCATCGCGCAGCGCATCGGTGTGCCGATCCAGGAGACGGCCACGCTGTACGGCAAGCTGCAGCAGGCGGTGCGGATGCTGGGTGGCGAACAGCAGGACGCGCTGTCGATTACCGAGAGCATCTCGCAGGCTCTGCGGCTGTCCGGAGCATCCGCCACGGAAGCACAGTCGTCGCTGCTGCAGTTCGGCCAGGCGTTGGCCTCGGGCGTGCTGCGCGGCGAGGAGTTCAACTCCGTCGTCGAGAACAGTCCGCGCCTGGCGCAGGCCTTGGCCGATGGCCTGAACGTCCCCATCGGGCGGCTGCGCAAGCTCGCCGAGGAAGGACGCCTGACCGCCGACGTGGTGGTCAATGCACTGATGAGCCAGAAGGACAAGCTGGCCGCCGAGTACGCGCAGCTGCCGCAGACGGTCAGCCAGAGCTTCGAGCGCCTGCGCAACGCCTTCGCCCAGTGGGTCAGCAAGGTCGATGAGTCAACTGGCTTCACCAAGAAGCTGGCCGAGGCGCTGACCTTCTTGGCCGAAAACCTCGACACGGTGATGCAGTGGTTGAAGCGCATCGCCGAAGTCGGGCTGGCGGTGCTGATCTACCGCCTGATCCCAGCTCTTATCACCGCGTGGCAGACCGCCGGCGCGGCAGCGGTCACGGCGGCCACCACCACGTCGGCGGCGTGGGCGACAGCCAATCTGTCGGTGTCGGCGGCGGTGGCCAGCGTCGGCCTGCTCAAGACGGCGTTCGCTGTCCTGGGTGCTTTTCTCGTCGGTTGGGAGATCGGCACCTGGCTGTCCGAGAAGTTCGAGATCGTCCGCAAGGCCGGCATCTTCATGGTCGAGATGCTGGTCAAGGGCATCGAGCAGCTGCGCTACCGCTGGGAGGTCTTCGCTGCCGTCTTCACCTCGGACACGATTGCCGAGGCGACGAAGCGCCACGAGGCGCGGCTCGCAGAGATGAACCAGATCTTCGCGCAGATGTACGCCGATGCCTCCCGCGGAGCGGAAGCAGCCAAGGGGGCGATGAACACCGCCGCGACGACCGCCGAGGAGATCGCCAAGCGGCTCGAGGCCGTGCGCCAGGGTACGCAGGAGGCGGTTGGTCGAGGCATCGAGGCGGTGCACGCCGCGCTGGAGCGCTTGAAGACCCGGATCGGCGAGGTCGAGCAAGCGGTCGGCAAGGCCAACCAGACGGTCAACGACGCCACAGCCAAGATGGCCGAGGCGTACAAGGGCCTGACCTCCATCGTCGAGGCCAATCTGCTGCGACAGATCGAAGCGGTGAAGGCGCGCTACCAGCAGGAGCAGTCGGCGCTGGAGGCCACTAAGCAGTCCGAGGCGGCGCTGATCACCAAGGCGACGCAGTTGCTCACCGATGCGCTGACCCAGCAGACGACGCTGCGCCGGCAGGCGACAACCGACACGCTCAAGCTGATCGACGACGAGTCGCGCGCCCGCGTCGAGGCCGCGCGCCGGCAGGGGCAGACCGAGGAAGAGCGTCGAGCCAACGTCCAGCGCGTCGAGAACGAGATCCTGGCGACCAAGCGCCAGACGATGACGCAGGCGCTGGCCGAGTACCGGCAGCACATCGACGCTCTCAATGCCGAGGCCAACCGGCACCTGGCAGAGATCAAGCGCATCGAGGAGGAAAAGCGCCAGCTCTCGATGACGACGGAGGAGCGCATCCGCGACATCCGCCGTCAGGGCATGACGGAGTTCGAGGCGACCGAGGACCGCAAGCGCCAGGTCGCCGAGTACCAGGAGAAGGCACGCACGGCGCTGGCCAATGGCGAGTTCGAGCAGGCCCGGCAACTCGCGCAGAAGGCGATGGACCTCGCCTCGCAGGTGGCCAGTGCGCAGACCAGCGAGGCCAAGCGTGGCGAGGATGCGCGCAAGCAGTCCGAGCAGGCTGTTACGCAGGTCACCCAGTTCGAGGCGCAGTCGCGCGAGGCCTACCGCAAACAGGAGTACGCGCAGTCCGAGGCCCTGATGCGGCAGGCCGACCAGCTGCGCGCCGAACTGGCGCAGCGGACGAAGGAGGCGGACGCCCAGATCGCCCAAGGTAAGGACGGCGTCAACCAGGCGATTCAGCGCATCCGGGAGTCCGAGGAGATCCTCAACCAGACCCTGGACGCCGAAGCCAAGGCACACCAGCGCGCGGCGCAGTCGGCGCTCTCGGCGCGCGATGAGATCCAGCGGACGCTCACCGAGACGTCGAACCAGATCGACCAGATCACTGCGAAGCTCGCCGAAGGGCTCAAGGTCACGCTCGACGCGGACACCTCGCGGTTCGACAAGGCCATTGCCGACCTCGACAAGGCCATCGCCGAGAAGCAGTACCTGCTGGCGATCCAGGCCGATCTGCAGGAGGCGGAGAAGAAGCTCAAGGAGTACGAGCAGCTGCTCAAGGAGGGCAAGACGCTGCCGGTCGACGCCGACGTGTCGAAGGCGAAGGAAGCACTCGACAAGCTCAAGGTCTACGCCGACCAGAACTCGCAGTTCGAACTGAAGGTGGCCACGGAGAAGGCGCAGGCGGCCATCGGCAATGTCGAGCGGCAGATCCTGGCGCTGGATCGCATCCAGACCGAGTCACGGCATCAGGTCAACTCGAACGCCGATGCCGCCCGCGCTGAGATCCAGAGTCTCAACGGTATGAACACCTCGAGCACGCACACGATCTACGTGCGCAAGGTGGAGACGAATGCCACCGGTGGCCTGGTCGGACGCGGCGTGCGCTACTTCGCCGATGGTGGCGCGGTGTCGGCGGCGTTCCCGCGGATGAGCGGCGGCTCCGTCCCCGGTTCGGGTCACCACGACACGGTGCCGCGCACGCTGGAGGCCGGGTCCTTCGTGATCCGCAAGGCGGCGGTGCAGAAGTACGGCGGCGGTGCCCTGGCGCGGCTGGCCAGCGGCGTAGCGCGCTTCGCGGTCGGCGGCCCGGTGCGAGTGTTCGGTGGCGGTCGCTCACCGGCTGGCGGCGAACAACCCAGCCCGCCGAAGAAGAACCGCGATGCCGTCGAAGCGCTGAAGATGATCGAGCTCGGCCTGCAGGCAATGAACGAGTACACCGGCTGGCTGCAGTGGAACTACGGCGCCTCGGTCAGCCTGGACATGCGTCGCAAGACGATGGAGTACTGGGGCACGATGGCGCGCGATGACCGACGCGCGCTCGATGGGTTCATCGGCCGCAAGACGCTCACCGGGAACGAGCGCCAGACCCTGGAGCGCATCAAGCAGAACTGGCGACAGGCGATGGCGCAGCCTCTCGTCTACGGCAAGGACGTCGAGCGCGACCTGATCGACTACATGGAGCAGAACAAGGGCGAGTTCTACCGGCGCGGCGGCATGGCGAAGTCCGACAGCGTGCCGGCCATGCTCACACCGGGTGAGTACGTGGTGAACAAGGACGCGGTGGCGCGCTACGGCTCGGGCTTCTTCGAGGCGGTCAACAACCTGTCGGTCCCGGCCAGGGCGCTCGCGCAGCGTGTCCAGGGCTTCGCCACGGGCGGCCTCGTTCGGCCCGCGGGCTCTGCACCGGCCCGCCCCGTGCTTCCCGCCGATGGCACGCCGTCTCGGACCGTCCGCGTGGAGCTGGCTGCAGGCGACCGCAAGGTCACCGCCACCGTCGATGCGCGCGACGAGTCGCGCCTGCTGCAACTGTTGGAAGTGGCCCGCGCCAGGGCCGTCTGAGTCTCCCCTCATGCAACTGAAGAACCTCGCGACCGGGGTGGCTCTGCCATTGCCCGACGACTTGCTGTGGACCGACGAGCACGCCTGGACGCCTGCCGTGGCCTCGGTGTCCTACCTGGTGACCGGCGCGCTGCTGGTGCAGTCCGCCGTGCGCCAAGCCGGCCGGCCGATCACGCTGGCGGGCGCCATCGACATGGCCTGGGTGACCAGGGCCACGGTTGCCGCGCTCTACGAGTGGGCCGCCGTCCCGCTGGGTGTGAGCAACGGCCGCTTCGAACTGACGCTGGCCGACAGCCGTGTGTTCTCGGTGGCCTTTCGGCACGGCGAGACGCCCGTGGAGGCCGAGCCCGTCACTGGGTTTCCCGCCCGATCCGACGACGACTTCTACCGACTGACCATGCGATTCCTGGAGCTCTGACATGCCGATCCAATCCGGCGACGTGAAACTGCTGAAGTCCGCCGTGATGGCGGACGTGCCGGAAGGTGGCGGCGCGCCCACCGGGATCACTATCGCCGACGGCGTCTCCAACGCTATCTTTCCCGACATCTCCGAACTGGATCGTGCGGGCGGCCGGGTGAACCTGCGCAAGTCCTTCGTCTCGGTGCAGACGGGGGACACCGACACCTACTTCGGCGCGAACGTGATCGTCGCCGAGCCGCCGCAAGACCCACGCGTCAGCGTCACCCTGTTCAGCACGGCCAAGACATTCGACACGCGCGAGCAGGCGCAGGTACGCATCGAGGCCTATCTGAACAAGGGGCCCGAGTGGGCCGGCTACCTTTTCGAGAACCACATCGCCGGCCAGCGCGTGATCCAGTTGTTCCAGCGCACGACCGACACCATCCCCAACGTCGGGCAGACGCTGGTGCTGATTGAGAACGAGGGGCTCGGCACGCAGAAGGAGCAGTACGTGCGAGCGACGTCGGTCTCCGTCGTCGAGCGGACGTTCACCTACAACAACGACCAGGACTACAAGGCCAGCGTCGTCACGGTCAGCATCAGCGACGCGCTGCGCTACGACTTCACCGGCTCGCCTGCGAGCCGCACGTTCACCAGGATCGGCAGCAGCACCAAGGTGCGCGACACGGTGGTGGCCGACGCCGGCACCTATGTCGGCGTGGTGCCACTCACCCAGGCGGCGTCCGTTGGTGACTTCACCATCAAGGGCGCCTCGATCTACACCCAGCTGGTGCCGAGTGCGCAGACCGAGACGCCGATCTCGTTCGTGCCGCCGTATGCGGCTGCCGGTCTGCCGGTGCCAGGCGCCGTGGCGGTGAGCTACACGGCGAACCACGCCTGGACGCCTACGGTGGCGTTCAACCTGCCGGGCGGCTGCTTGCCGGGATCGCTCTCCATCCAGACGGCTGGCATCACGATCTTCGACGACGCGGGTCTGCTCAAGACGGCGAGCGGAACCATCGGCACCATCGACTACGCCAACGGCATCCTGTCCCTCAACTCGGGCTCGATGTCGAGTTCCAAGTCCGTCACCTACACCCCGGCAGCACGAATTCTCCGGGCGCCGCAGAGCTCCGAGGTTCCGATCACCCCGGAGTCGAGAAGCCAGTCCTACGTCGGTGCCGTGCTGCCGCTGCCACAGCCCGGGACGCTGTCGATCAGCTACATGGCGCAGGGGCGCTGGTACGTCCTATCCGACGGCGGCAACGGATCGCTCAAGGGCCTCGACACCAGCTACGGCGCGGGCACCGTCAACCGCAACACCGGCGCGTTCGTGGTCACCCTTGGCGCACTGCCCGACGTGGGGTCGTCGCTCATCCTGACCTGGAACGTCCCGACGCAGGAGACGCAGCAGCCGTCGACAACCCTCAAGGCATCGCAGACCCTGGTCCTGAATCCACCGGCCGACAAGGCGGTGCAGCCGGGAACACTGTCGGTGTCCTGGGAGTACGACGGCGCCAAGACTGCAACGGCCAACGCGGCCGGGGATCTTTCGGGCGCCGCGACGGGAAGGGTGAACATCGCGGGCAGCCGTGTGGAGTTCGCGCCCAACGTGCTGCCTGCAGTGGGAACGGTGCTCACCGTGAGCTACGTGGCGGGCCCGAAGCAGGAGGACAGCTTCGCGTACCCCTCGCGCAACGGCGCGGGCCAGGTACCGGTCACCGCCACGCTCGGCGCCATCGAGCCCGGTTCCCTCGAAGTCGAGTGGAACACCTTGACCGACGAGGCGGTGCTCGGCACCTACACCGTCCAGCAACTGCTGGAGATGGGCGTGGCCGTGTCCATCTGGCGCGATCCCATCCAGATCGCTCGCGACAACGGCAGCGGCGCCGTGGTGCTGAACGGCATCAGCATCGGCACGGTGAACTACGCCACCGGGCAGGTGGCGTTCAACCCCGATGTGACGGTCCGGATTCCGAGACCCAACTACACGGCGGTGGCCATCAACGGCACGGGCCGTTGGCGCCTGAACTACAGCGGCCTGGCGTACATCGACGCGCCGTCCGTGTATCCGAACGACGAGTCGGGCTTCGTGAAGCTGCGCTACAACAGCCCGGGCTCCACGAGCAGTCTGACCGAGACCATCCCGTTCTCGCCATCGTTCAGGCTGGTGCCCGGTGTGAACGCCCAGGTGGTGACTGGCACGGTCCTGCTCACTGTGGCAGGCGCGCAGCCCTGGGGTGACAACGGCCAGGGAACGCTGCGCGAATTCACGCCCAGCGGCTGGGTCACGCGCGGCGCGATCAACTACCTCTCCGGCGACTTGGCGCTGACCTCCTGGACGGCCGGCACGGACAACGCGATCACGCGCGCCAGTTGCGTGACCACGGTCGGCGAGAACATCTCCAGCGAGTACGTGTTCCGCACTGGCGCGGCTCCATTGCGCCCGGGGTCGCTGTCTGTCCAGTTCGCCCGCGCGGTGGGTGGCACGCAAAGCGTGACGGCGGGCATCGACGGCAAGATCGAGGCGACTGGCATCACCGGCGCGGTGGACTACGAGCGCGGGCTGGTTCGTCTGCGCTTCGGCCGCATGGTCACCGCCGCAGGCAACGAGAGCCAGCCCTGGTTTGCCGCCGAAGGGGTGGGCTCTGACGGCAAGATCTTCAAGCCCGAACCGGTGGCGGCGTCCAGCGTGCGCTACAGCGCCGTCGCCTACAGCTACCTGCCGCTGGACGCGAACCTGCTGGGCATCGACCCAGTGCGTCTACCGAGCGACGGGCGCGTGCCGATCTTCCGCCCCGGTGGCTTCGCGGTGGTCGGGCACACCGGGCGCATCACCACGTCGGTCAGCAACGGTCAGACCATCAACTGCGCGCGGGTTCGCCTGTCCCGTGTGCGGGTGGTCGGCCACGACGGTGCGGTCATTCACACCGGCTACACCGCCGATCTCGAAGCCGGCACCGTCACCTTCAACGATGTCACGGGCTACAGCCAGCCAGTGACCATCGAGCACCGCGTCGAGGACATGGCCGTGGTGCGTGACGTGCAGATCAGCGGCGAGATCAGCTTCACGCGGGCGCTGACGCACGAGTACCCGGTCGCGAGCCCGGGCGATCCGGCGTCCGGAAGCTTTGTGTCGAGCGCCCTGATCGCTGGTGATCTCTTCGCTCGCGTCAGCCTGGTTTTCGACCAGGCCACATGGAGCGGCGCCTGGTCGGATGCGCTGGTGGGCAGTGCCGCCACGGCGACCTTCAACAACACGCAGTACCCGATACAGGTCACCAATCGCGGCGCGCTGACCGAGCGCTGGATCGTGCGCTTTACCAACAACACCTCGTTCGATGTGATCGGCGAGAACGTGGGCGTCATCGCCACCGGCAACACCAGCGCCGACTGCGCGCCGAACAACCCGGCGACCGGTGTCCCGTACTTCCACCTCCCCGCGCTCGGCTGGGGCAACGGCTGGGCCACCGGCAACGTGCTGCGGTTCAACACCATCGGTGCGCAGTTCCCGGTGTGGGTGGTGCGCACCGTCCAGCAGGGGCCGGAGAGCGTGCCCGACGACAACTTCACGTTGCTGATCCGCGGCGACGTTGATACCCCCTGAACTCGCAGACTGGAACTCACGACATGCCTGATCTCACCGTCAAGTACTTCAACAGCGGCATGACCGGCGCGCCTCAGCTCGCCAACAACTGGGGCGATCTGGTGAGCATGCTCGATGCCTGCCTGGTCAACGGCTTCGCGTTGAAGGCCATCGACACGCTGACCTCGGCAGGCGGCATCGCCACGGCCACGATCTCGTCCGGACACGCCTACCGCCCAGATCAGGTCGTGCTGATCGCCGGCGCCGAGCAGCCCGAATACAGCGGGCAGTTCCGCGTGCTGACGACGACCACGACTACCTTCACCTTCGCGGTGACGGGCACGCCAGCCTCGCCCGCCACGACCACGTCGAGCCTGAGCGCCAAGGTAGCGCCGCTCGGCTGGGAGAAGCCGTTCGCCGGCACGAACAAGGCGGCCTACCGGAGCAAGAACCCGCAGTCGCCACAGAACCTGCTGCTGATCGACAACAGCCTCAAGACGCCGGGCTACACCACCTCCTGGGCCAAGTGGGCGAATGTCGGCATCGTGGAGGACCTGGCCGACATCGACACCATCGTCGGTGCCCAGGCACCCTACGACCCCAACAACCCAACGCAGAACTGGAAGCAGGTCGCGGCCAACCAGTGGGGTTGGTACAAGTGGTACCACGCGCGCCAGGCCGGCTACGACAACTCCGGGGACAACGGCGGCGGCAACCGCAACTGGGTGCTGGTCGGCGACGACCGCCTGTTCTTCCTGTTCTGCAGCACTGCGGCAGGTTATGGCTGGTACGGGCGCAGCTCCTACTGCTTCGGTGACATCACGAGCTTCAAGGCGGGCGACAACTACGCCACCGTGCTGTGCGCCGACGATCTCTACTGGAGCAACAGCAACAGCAGCTATTCCAGCTACCCGGGCCAGTTCAACAACTATGGCCTGGTGTCCTCGCTCGACTTCACCGGCAAGGTGCTGCTGCGCAACCACACGCAGCTGGGCAATCCGGTCCGCTTCGGCGTCACCTCGCTCAACACCAACAACGGGCAGCAGATCTGCGGCCGCGGGCCGACGCCGTTCCCGAACGGCGCGGACTACGGCCTGTGGTTGCTGCCCACCTACGTGCGCCAGGAGGACGGCCACATCCGTGGGCTGATGCCTGGCATGTTGTGGATGCCGCAGGACCGGCCCTACAGCGATCAGACCATCGTCGATAACGTGGTCGGGCAGGCCGGCAAGCGTTTCCTGCTGGTCCGCTCGCAGTACAGCTCCGAGACCGAGGGCGCGCAGATCGCCTTCGACATCACCGGACCCTGGAGGTGATCGATGAGCTACCCGCTCAACGACACCTTCGCCACTGCGCCGGCGGCGGGCTACACGACCGTCCTCGGCGGGATGTCCGCCAGCCACAACGCCGCGCAGCAGTCCATCGATATCTCGGCGTCGACCACGCAGTCGATCCTGCGCTTCAACGAAGCGGCGAACGGCGACTTCTGGTTTGAGGCCGACGTCGAACTGCTGACCGATCCGAGTGCGCGCAAGCACGTCGGCCTGTGGATGACCACCGGCAACGCCGCGGAGGGCTACCGCTTCGCGCATCTGGACAGCGCCTGGAGCGTGTCCCGGTGGAGCAGTGGATTCGGCGACGGTGCGGCGGTGACCGGCAGCGTCAACGACGGCGCCAAGCCCATGGCCAGCAGCGCCAGCGTGGCGCCGACCTTCAACGTCGGGCAGCGCCGGGTGCTGCGCTGCGAGGTGATCACCGGCGCACCGGATGCGAATGGCCTGCCTTGGATGCGCCTGATCCAGTTCTCGGCTGGCGGCGTGGTGCTGTTCCAGGTGGCCGACGCGACGTACCGGGGCAAGCTGGTGCCGGGCGTGTTTCTCTACGGCGCGACCGCGCGCATCCATGCCATCGCGGGCGACACGCCATCGGGCCTGCCTGCGTTTCCTGCTGCAGTCGGGGTCAACGCGGCGGACGACTTGCTGCCGCTGACGGGCGGCTCCACTTCGGTCCTGCCCAGCCCTGCGGCCAACATCGGCGTCAACGTCGATGCCGAGCTGATGCGCCTGAACAGCCCGGCATCCGAGCGGTGGAGCGAACCGGGCGTTTACGACCGCCACTTCCGAGCAATCCCGTCCGGGCGCAAGAACATCCACTTCAGCGGCGTCGGCGTGATCGCGGGCACGGTCAAGGAGAAGGGCATCCCCGATCAGCCGCTGGAGCGGCGCGTCCAGCTCATCAGCGAGAACACGCGCTTGCTGGTGGCTGAGACCTGGAGCGATGCCAACGGGGACTATCGCTTCGAGGTCATCGATCCGACCCAGCGCTACACGGTCGTCAGCTACGACCACAAGCACCTGTACCGCGCCGTCATCGCGGACAACCTGCAGCCGCAGTTGATGCCATGACCGTCGCCATCACCGTCGAACACAACGAGGCTCGGCTCGCCGGCACGCTGGACTTCCTGGATGCAGGCAGCAACCCGGCACGCCTGCGGATCTACGGCGGCACGCGCCCGGCGACGCCGGCCACGACACCCGCCAGCGCGATGCTGGTCGAGATTCGGCTCACCAAGCCTGCAGGCGCGATCTCGAACGGGCTGCTGACGCTGACGCAGCAGGAGGATGGCCTGATCACCGCCAGCGGCATCGCGACCTGGGCCCGGCTGGTCAATGGCGATGACGTCACGGCGCTCGACCTGGACTGCAGCGGCACCGACGGCAACGGCGATGTGAAGCTGGCCAGCACCACTCTGTACCTGGGCGGCGACGCACGTATGGTGTCGGCCATCCTGGGCTGAAATCGTGGGCTGACGACATGCCAGATCCCGGGTCGCTGCAGATCCACCTGCGGTTCGACCGGCCGGCGCCCACCGACGCGGACCTGTTGTTCGGCGCGGACTACGTCCCGCCTCGCAATGACCTGAGGGTCCAGGCCGTCCTGCCTTTGCCGTTCGCCGCCATCAAGTTCATTCCGCCTGCGCGGGTGGAACTGCTGGTGCAATTGCCGGCGCCCACCGTGAGCTCGGTGCTGCTGCGCCCGAGCGTGCCGCTGGATGTCGGCGACGCCCAGGGCGCCATCCTGCCCGGCGTGGTGTTCGCCGGTGAGGTGCGGTACGACTCGCGCACGCAGCGCCCGACCGTCGGCCAGACCGAGCATCCCTGGCACGTGGCCGGGCACACCGAGGATGGGCCGAAGCAGCGCCAACAGGACGCGAATGCCAAGCCCTCGGGCTGGGACGCCCCTTGGCGGGCGACGACCGCGCGGCCGCAGGGCATTGCGCACCGGCTGCCACCGGTGTTGTCGGCTTCGCGCGAGCAGCGTCGGGCACGCCACCAGGACGCGACACCCTTGCGGGACGCGACTTGGCTGCGGCATCAGGTCGCCACGCACCTGGAGATGGTCCGCGAGGGCGTGTACCAGAACGCCGGTGCAGTCCGCGATGCCACGCACTTCCGCCACCAGGACGGCGACCGCAGCAAGCGCGCGCACCGGCTGAGTTTCTGGCAAGGCGGACGGAAGGTCACGCGCGGCCAGGGCGCGGACTTCCAGAGCGCACGGGCCGAACTGCGGGGCTGGCGTGGTCGATATCAGGAAGCGGTGCCGCCACCGCCAGGGATCAGCTTGCTGGTGATCCCGGTGCCACCTCCGACGACGCCTTGCTACACGCCGAGCACGGCACTGCTGTTCGCCGCACTGGCCGCGACCGATGGCCATCTGCTGTTCATCTGTGAGAACCACGACAACCCGCCCCCGACGGGGGCGCCGGTGGTCGTTCCGATTCGGAGGCTGTACTTCGTGATCAACAACGTGACCCTGCACCGCGTGCCGGATGGCGCGGAGGTGCCGGTGTTCAACCTGTCGCTGTCATTGGATGCGGCGTCCTGGACCTGGGGTTTCGAGGCGTCGCTGCCAGTCAGTGCCGAGTCCTTGGTCGACCCTGGTGCGGTGTCCGGTCCGGTGGAGCTGCTGGCCAGCGTGAACGGCACGACCTTCCGGGTGATGGCCGAGAACATCAGCCGCGAGCGCATCTTCGGCGACGCCAGCATCCGCATCTCGGGCCGGGGCCGGAACGCGGTCCTGGCCGCACCCTATGCGCCGGTGATGACCTTCTCGAACGCGGAGGGCCGCACCGCTCGGCAACTGATGGACGACGTGCTGACCGTCAACGGTGTGCCGCTCGGGTGGTCCGTCGATTGGGGCCTTACCGACTGGACCGTCCCGGCCGGCGCGTTTGCCCACCAGGGGACGTGGATCGAGGCCCTGGCCGCCATTGCGGGCGCCGCGGGTGGCTACCTGATGCCCCATCCGACGGCGCAAAGCCTGCGGGTCCGACATCGCTACCCGGTGGCGCCGTGGGAGTGGGGCTCCGTCACCCCGGACTTCGTGCTGCCCGTCGACGCGGTGGCCCGCGAGTCCGTTCGCTGGCTGGAGAAGCCTGCCTACAACCGCGTGTTCGTGTCGGGCCAGGAGGTCGGCGTGCTCGGCCAGGTGACGCGAGCAGGTACGGCTGGCGACGTGCTGGCGCCCATGGTCGTGGACGCGCTGATCACTGAGGCGCCCGCAGCGCGCCAGCGCGGCATCGCGGTGCTCGGCGACACCGGCCGGCAGATCGAAGTGAGCCTGCGCCTGCCCGTCCTGGCGGAGACCGGAATCATCGAGCCGGGGGCCTTCGTCGAGTACCAGGACGGCAGCGTGACCCGGCTCGGCCTGGTGCGCGCCACGCAGGTCCAGGCCGGGTTCCCCGAGGTCTGGCAGACGTTGGGGGTGCAGGCCTATGCATAACGTCTACGAGCAGTTCCGCCAGCTGCTGCCCAACCCACCGTTGCAAGCGGGGACCGTGACGGAGGGCGGCGCCGGCGTCGTCACCGTTCAACTGCCCGGTGGCGGCGTCGTCAAGGCGCGTGGCGCCGCCGGTCTCGGCCAGAAGGTGTTTGTGCGCGATGGCGCTGTCGAGGCCGTCGCTCCCAGCCTGCCGCTCGAACTCATCGAGATCTGACCCACCGCTGAACTAATCCCCTGATGCCCGCCCAGTTGCATACGCGCTGGGCGGGCTTCGTCTTTCTGGAGGCTTCCATGACTGAACCTGAACAACCGACCCTGGTCGAGAACATGCTCCTGATGCGTAAGGAGGACTTCGACGATCTGCTCGACCGCGCCGCCGAGCGCGGTGCAGAGCGCGCGCTGTCGCACCTGGGGCTGGAGAGCAGCCACGCTGCGCGCGACATCCACGAGCTGCGTGACCTGCTCGAAGCCTGGCGCGACGCCCGGCGCACCGCCTGGCAGACCGTCATCAAGGTCATCACGACCGGCATCTTGGCGGCGCTCCTGGTGGGTGCCGCCATCAAGCTCAAGCTGATGGGAGGCACCCAATGATCGAGACCTTGCTCGGCGGCCTCCTCGGCGGAGCCTTCCGTCTGGCACCAGAGGTGCTGAAGTGGCTGGACCGCAAGGGCGAGCGCGGCCACGAGCTCGCGATGCAGGACAAGGCGCTGGAGTTCGAGAAGCTGCGCGGCGCCCAGCGCATGTCGGAGATCGGTGCTGGCGCTGATGCCGCTTGGAACGTCGGCGCCATCGAGACGCTGCGCGAGGCGGTCGCCGCGCAGGGCCAGCGGTCCCGAGTGCGCTGGGCCGATGCGCTGTCCATCAGCGTCCGTCCGGTGATCACCTACTGGTTCATGGCGCTGTACTGCGCGGCGAAGACGGCGGCGTTCGTCGGGGCGATGTCGGGCGGCGCCGATTGGGGCGCTGCGATCCTGCACGCGTGGACCGAGGCCGATCAAGCGCTGTGGGCCGGGGTGCTGAACTTCTGGTTCCTGGGGCGCGTGTTCGACCGGGTGCGGCCGTGATCGCAGTGCCGCAGGCGGCCATCGATCTCGCCAAGCGCTTCGAGGGGTTCCATCGGGTGCCGCGGGCCGATCCCGGCCGCGCGCATCCCTACGTCTGCCCAGCAGGCTACTGGACCATCGGCTACGGGCACCTCTGCGATCCGAAGCACCCGCCGATCACGGAGGCGGAAGCCGAGGGCTACCTGGCCAACGATCTCATGACGGCGCTGAACGCGACGCTGCGCTACTGCCCCGTGCTGGCCACCGAGCCCGAGGGGCGGCTCGCGGCCATCGTGGACTTCACCTTCAATCTCGGCGCCGGGCGGCTGCAGACGTCGACGTTACGGCGGAGGATCAACCAGCGCGACTGGTTAGGCGCGATCACAGAACTGCGACGATGGGTCTACGGTGCTGGAATCGTGTTGCCCGGGCTTGTTGCTAGGCGCAAAGCAGAAGTGAACCTCATTGCCACTTACTCGACTGTCAACGCTGGCATGTGAGTGCGCGCGCATTGGAACAGCGTGCTTTACTGGCCAGCGATCAGCAGTGAGGAGGGTCGGACACGGCGACAGCATCCGGTCGAACGTCCGCCCACGAGTCATATTCGTCAGATCCTGGATCAAATTGCCCACGGGTAATCGCATCGATGATTACTCTGTTGGACATAAACCTTGGCTTCATATCGGGGAATACAAATGCGTGCCATCCGTCTGGCTTGTTCTCGGCAGCGAAGGGTCTGCCGTCGCTGTGTGATACCCGGAATCGATGATCCCGGTTGCGCTTCTTGATTTCGAAGGTGAGGCCGCAAACCAGGCATCGCCTATCAGGCTTCCGACGCTTCTTTGTGCTGTCGTACCGGATTTCAAAGTGGCCAGGAGTGTCGAGTAGCTCTGGCGGAAATGAGTGCCCGAAACTGTAGTGGAGCTTCTTCGCCACGATCCGCTCTGCCTTCTCACCGGCTTTGGCCCGCATTGCGAACAACCCATCTTCTTTCTTGGAGAAGTCGCCGGCGTCCCGGGGCTGTCCAACGTAGATGATGTGTATCCAGAACAAGCTGAGCGGGACTCGACCGGCCTCCGTCGGCGCTGCGATGCAGTCAATCAGGTCTCCTCGCTCTAGAACCCGTCTCAGGTAGTCCACGGCGGAGATTCCTTCGCCACCGAAGACCATCCTATGGTCCTGCCGGATGGTGAGCGGCATGTCCAGGCCGTCGACTGTTAGGTCGAGCCAGCCATCGTCCAGATGGAAGGCGATCAGACGCAATCGACGGACAAGAGCCGGCCCTGTCAGCCTATGGAGGTCTGCTGGCGCCACCTGTTGCATCGCGGCAGCGGCAACTGCCGCGGGGGTGTACTCCATGCTTCCCTTCAAGACGTGTAGTGGTCGGCTTCTTGTTGAAGATCCAATCGTCACACATTGAGAGCGATGGCCGCGCGAGAGCGATGCCAGAGGTGAGATGAATCTCCGTGGTCCGCCGTCCCTCAGGGCTTGCACGAGGCCCGAGTCCAGAGTCACAATGGCGGTGTGTAATACGAAAACATGGCTGGTTTTCGCGTTACGATAACCGATCACGATCAAGAGGAACAGAAATGGCTCGTCCCACCGTCTCAGAGCCGCGAGAGACCACGACTTCGATTCGCATGAGCGCCGCCGAGAAGGCCGCACTCGAACACCGGGTCAAGGCCCTCGGGCACAGGTCTCTTAGCGACTATCTACGCGCACTCGCGAGGGCCGATATTGAGGCCGCTACTCCGAAGGTTCGCGTCCCACGGGTTACCAGGCCGCTGACCGAGTACCACCGCACCGAGCACGGAGCCATGTGGAACGGCGACTCTCTCGACTGGATGGATGCCCGGGAAGCCGGAAGCGTCAATCTCATCATGACGTCGCCACCGTTCGGGCTGGTCCGCAAGAAGTCCTATGGCAACGAGGATGCACACGCTTACTGCGACTGGTTTCGACCGTTTGCGGAGGGCTTCCGGAAGATCCTTAAGGATGATGGCAGCCTAGTAATTGACATTGGGGGTGCTTGGAAGCCTGGGTCACCAACCCGTTCCCTTTATCACTTCGAACTGCTGATCATGCTCTGCGAGGAGTATGGCTTTCACCTCGCACTCGAACACTACTGGTGGAATCCGGCGAAGCTTCCAACACCCGCGGAGTGGGTGAATGTTCGGCGTGTTAGGCCCAAGGATGCCGTCAATTGCGT
Organism: Variovorax defluvii; assembly: GCF_039541515.1. NCBI lineage: Bacteria > Pseudomonadati > Pseudomonadota > Betaproteobacteria > Burkholderiales > Comamonadaceae > Variovorax > Variovorax defluvii. The sequence continues at coordinate 47,646 of NZ_BAABGJ010000004.1, read as the reverse complement.
GTGGTGGCTTTCCAAGAAGCCCTTCCCGAAAGCGAGCAATCGTCGCGTTCTCGCCCCGTACAGCGATTCAATGAAATCTTTGCTCAAGAACGGCTATCAGGCAAAGACACGACCCTCTGGCCATGTAATCTCAGAGAAGTTCGGCAAGGACAACGGAGGCTCTGTTCCCCCTAATTTGCTGGCGATTGCCAACACTGAATCAAACGGTACGTACCAGGACTACTGCAGAGAGCGGGGTTTGGACATCCACCCGGCGCGTTTTCCTGCGGCTTTGCCAGAGTACTTCATCCGTATGACCACCGACCCTGGCGACTTCGTTTTCGATCCCTTTGGTGGGTCCTGCGTAACTGGTGCTGTTGCCGAATCGCTCGGCCGCCATTGGGCCTGCGTTGAGATGAACGCGTCATACCTCGAAGGGGCAATGGCGCGGTTTGTCGGTGCAGCGGACCTACTGTCCGCTGGCAAACCGTCCTCATACATGATCCACACGCCCTGTGCTGCTCCTGTTGACGAGCGAGTCGTGCCACTTGTGGCCGACGGCGGAGCGGCTCGAGCGGCTTAGGCCGCCAAGATCGAGTTAGCCCATGGCTGCAGCGCTGCTCCACCAAGATCATCGAGCCCGACACAGCCAATCGGTCCGTGCGCTGCTCGGAACGGGGCTGCTCCGCGCCGAGCGAGAGCAATGAAGCTTCTGGAAAGGATGGCGTCCGGGTCCTCCCCTTGTTTCCAAGAGGCGTCACGGGCGTAGCCAACGATCTGCGCGCAGGCGTCAAGGATGGCGCCCGGCACTGAGGACTCGTCACCGAACCACTTGCACTCGACTATCGCGAGTACACGCCCGGCCCGCTCGATAGTCAGATCGGCGCGGGCGGTCCCGGCGGTGACGCCCAGTGAGGCTGCCAGACTGGCTGCCTTACGTTCACCTTCGTCGAGATTCGCGTCTGGGCGAGACCGTATCGCCCGCTGCCACCAGACTTCTAGGTCACCGATCCGAGCAGCCGGCCTGCTTGCTGTGAACGAGGCATCCAAAGCGCAGGTTGCACCGGTGGCGGTGGTCAGTACATTGGCGACCTCGAGCAGGCATGCCAACTCGAACTGGCGCCACGCCTCAAGTCTCGGTAGGACTTCGGACCTAAGCAGGGCGGTGATGGCCTCCGGCTCCAGGTCCTCGATGGCGGACGCGGCCGAGGCGCAATCCCAGGCGATGCGATAGAGGGGAGCGCGAGCCTTGGCAGCCTGCCTTCGTTCGTGCGCGGTAACTCTTGCTCGCCCCGCGGGTGAGGCGAGGATTTCCCTGAGAGGCGCAGTTCGTAGTGCGTCGTCAATGATGGCTAGGCGCTCTCTTGCGGGTCCATCGAACAGGCCACCTCTTGCATGAAGCGCTGCAGCCCGGAGAGCGCTTCTCGCGCTGTCGAGCGTCTTTGCCAGCACTCGATTCGGCCCAGAGACCCACGTCCCCATCGACTCGGTGACGACGAACGCGCCAGGATCACAGGTCACCGCCTGGAGCAACGCCGAAGCGGCAGCATCCGGTGGACCAGGAATCTCCCCAGACGTTTCTCGTCTGAAATCATCAAAGGACGGCGCAATTTCTCGTGGCCTCATGGCGCATCTGGAGGCCAGAGCGCCAACCGGTCCCGAGAGTGCCCACCACATCCGGAGAGCGTCTACGTCGGCTGAAGTTAGCGACGTTACTGGGCCACCATACGGCGACCGCGGACCTGCCCCCAGGTACCGAAGGAAACCTCGGAGGCACATCGCCTCGAGCAGCGTCTCCGCATGCGTCAAGCGGAGAACTCCCTGCAGTCCAAGGTGAGCCGAGCCGCCCTGTTGGCGTCCAGCGCCCAAGCCGCGGCCACGTTGGTCGCGAGATCGGTCGCCTCCCTTGGACTCAATCCATCCATCAGGGGCAGGACGCACATACTGAACGCCGACAGAAAGGCGTCTGCAGCGACACCAACCGGCTGCGCGAACGGATCGATCCCGTGATCAAGAGCACGAAGCGTCTTGAGAAAATCGACGATCGGCGCACCGCCGATTTCTCGTGCGGCGTTCACTGCACGCCACATTGCACCGACGGGATTGGCAGGGACTGGATTCGGAACGGTGATCCCGAGACGGCCAGCCATCTCCTCTGTGAATTTGTCAGGATCGGACGGGGCGCCAACCTTGATCCATGCGAAGCGACGACTAAGAGCGTACGAGATCTGTCCAAGCTGGGTCTTGTCGTAAGTGTTGAGCGTGCAGATAAGTCGCCATGCCGCTTCAGGGGCGTGCTCGTGTGCAGCCATACCGGCGCGGGGCTCCGGCAAGACGACGTGAAATGGGCTCGATGGATCGGCCGCATCTGCCCGACATGGCAAGACAGAAGCTTGCCCTGAGAGGATCGAGAAGAGCGGTCCCAGTACCTTGTCGATCGGGCAACGGTTGAGTTCGTCAATGATGGTTGGTTTGTCGAAGTTCCGGAGCATCGCACCCGGGATGAAGCCGATCGCGCCCCCACCAAGCGGCTGGTACCCGCCAACAAGATCTTGCACGCTCCACGCGGAAGAGGCCGTGAGCATCAGGTAAGAGCCATCGCCGTCATCTCGTTCCGAGATCTCGCGGGCCAAGTACTCGGCCAGGGTGGTCTTACCAGTGCCCGGGGGGCCATAGAGGATGATGTGCCGCTTGCCAGAGTTGACCGCTGCTTCGATTTGTCGATAGACGGAGGGGTCGATACCGACCAACGACGTGTCCTCGGCGAGCGTGAAAGGTCCTGCGACAGGCGCAGCCGTGAACACGACAGAAAGGTCGGTGACAAGTCGGTCCCGCTCCGCATCCTGCGTTCCGTCATACAGTGTGGCGCCCGCGAGAGCCGCGATTGCCTGACCAGCATCGTCATAGGTCGTTCCGGCCGCACCTGGTATTGCACCTGGAACCTTCACCACTGCGCGGAACGCGACGTTGTAGCTTCGCTTTGCCGCGCCGCCACCAAAGTCAATCGTGCCTGCTGCTGGGTTGAAGTCACTGAGCGGATCGCCAGATGTGCCAGCAGGGAGCGGCTGAGCGAATGCGACGACCAGGAGGTACTCCCAGCCCTGGGGATACTCCCACGGACTACCGGGCCCCGCCGGCTTGACTGCCGGCAACACGCGAAACGCGCAAACCGCGCATGAGCCGTCACGGTTGTTCACATAACCGACCGTCCGGCCCATCGGAATAGGCGCTCCGGTCGCATCAAGGGCAAACCTTGCCGCAACGCCACCCGCCGCCTGTCCCTCAACCTGAGTGATCCAACGTGGCGGCTTGCTTGAGACAGACTGCGGGTTGGCCCAGAAACCGGTCGCAACGCTGGTTGGCTCTGCAAGAGCGAGCGCCTTCGTGCCGCAGCTCTTGATCGAGAGCCCTCTCGGAGTGAGTAGCGTCGATTGGATGTCGTCCTTGAGGGCCTTGAAGACCCCGAGGATGTCCTGTGTCGGCAGTGGAGTGGCCATGTGGTTTAGTTCTAGTTCTTGACAAAACTTCCATTCTCTAGGTAGGAGATGCCTCGGTCAATCGCCTGCCCCCTCTCGCCGGCTCGAACCTGGCAGCCGCCAGAGCCCGTCGTTCTGATCCGAGTAGGCAAGGTACTGTGTCGACTCGGTAATGGGTAGATCCAGGATCAACGCCGACAATCTGCGGGGACCGGCGGACAGTCCGACCCGAAAGAGCCGCAGAGAGGAACACGCAACCGATGGCCCGTCACACAGAACACAACACCAGCAGGATCTACCCAGTTGCGGAGGCGTTCCGCGCCAACTGCCTCCTGCGTGACGGCTCCCTGCTGTTCGAAGGTTCGTCCGTCTGGCGCCCGGACATCCTGGACCAAATCCACAAAGCATTCGTCGCCACCCCCGATGAGGGCGACCGGTCCTTCATCGTCAAGTTCAAGGACCAGATCGGCAAAGCTGGGCCGGAGGTGATCCGCCTGGCTGCGGAGATCCTGTGCGTCTACTTCCTGTTCCCGTCCAACGTGGGTGGCGCGCGCAAGCGGCAGGTCGTAAACGAAGTTCTCGGCTGGGCCAGCGACAGCCTGCCCGAGGCCCACCTGGTGTCCGGTGCTTTCTCGAACGGCATCGGCAGCGGCGGTCAGGGCTACAACACCCGTCGACCATTCGAGATTGCGTTCCTGATCGATCTCGTCATCGCATGGAAGAAGTTGCCTCCTGACCGGCAGGCAGAGGTCGCGGCGGACCCTTGGCTTTTTCAGGAATTCGTCGACGGCATCGAGGATGCCGAGTCCAAGCAGTTGCGGCACATGCTGCTGTACTTGCTGTTCCCGGACCACTTCGAGCGAATCGCGAGCAGCAGCCACAAGAGGCGAATCATCAAGGCGTTCTCAGGGTTGGTCAGCACTGAGCAGGAAGACGAAGACCGCGCGATCCTGGCCATCAGGGGCGAGCTTGAGAAGCTGTTGCCGAATCAGCAACTTGACTTCTACTGGTCGCCGCTCCGTGAGGCGTGGTACGACGACAGCGAGGGCGCATCTGAGGGAGCGCCGCTGGAGGTCATCCAGCACAAGAAGCAAATCGTTCTTTTCGGGCCTCCGGGCACCGGCAAGACATTCCGCGCCAAGAAGCTGGCGGAGCGCGTCATTCGATCCGCCGCCTTGAGCCAGATGGGGCCGGCTCGGTACTTCCAGTCTCGGTCCGTCATTGATGCGGCCATCCAGGACAACGTCCACCGATTGCAGCTGCACCCGGCGTACAGCTACGAGGACTTCATCCGGGCGCTTCACATCTCCAACAGCGGGGGCACCGAGTACCGGGCGGGCTACTTGCCCCGGCTCATCGAGGACATCGAGAAGAAGCCTCGCGCGGAGCGGCTGCCGCACGTCCTGATCCTCGACGAGATGAACCGTACCGACCTGAGCCGGATGCTTGGCGAATGCTTCTCGTTGCTTGAAGACCGCAACGAGACCATTGAACTTCCAGCCCGCGACGGTGATGGGGCTGCGATGAAGCTGCGCATCCCGAACGATCTCTTCGTGATCGGCACGATGAATCTGATTGACCAGTCCATCGAGCAGATCGACTTCGCGCTCCGCCGCCGCTTCCTGTGGCTGCTGTGCCCGTTTGACGCCGAGGCTTTGGTCGGTGCCGCTGAGGCTCGGTGGAGGGATCTGAAATCGGGCCTGGACTGGGATCGCATCGAACCAGACTTCCGCAAGCTGGCCGCAGCAGCAGCGGCGTTGAACAGGGAGATCCACGACAGCCCGCTGCTTGGAGCCCAGTACGAAATCGGGCACACCTATCTGCTCGACGTGGTCGTGTTCTTGCGCAACTTCCTGGGCCCGCGGCCGACGCGCAAGCAGAACTACCTCTGGAACAAGAAGGGCGAAGCCCTTGAGCCGGTGGTGCAGGTGTGGAACCTATCCCTTCGCCCGTTGCTGGAGCAGTACCTCGCCGGGCTGGATGCGACCGCCCGCAACTCGGAGCTTGACCGGCTATCGAAGGTTCTCCTCAAGCCCACGGTGGCCGAGTGAGACTCGTCGCGCGCGACTGTTCGCCGCTCGCGCCGCAGCCGACTGCTGCAGAGGCTGCCTGGCTTCGTCGACTCGCGACCAACGTACGCGCGACGGATCTCGTGGTCCCAATTTCCGGCGAGCGTGACGAGGACGAGCCGGTCGTCTACTGCGCCTGGGATGGCACGTGGTGGGCCGGTCGATACGTTGGATCGCTGTCCTTTGAGGGGCACAGTCTGACCATCGAGCCGCGTTTCGGCCTGGCAACTCTGCGGAACTGGCTCTTCGAGGCAACGTCAGTAGTGTTGACCGACGCACCAGGAAAGCTGCGGGAGGACGAATCCTTTATCGCCCAGTTGCTGGCATCCGTATGGGCTCACGGGTTTGTCGAGGCAGCGCGGCACGGGCTTCCAGCACTGCGCCGGGATGTCTCCACGAAGGGGCCGACGATTCGAGGACGGCTCGATGTCCCAGCGTCGCTTCGTATGATCGCGGCAGGCGGCGGCCAAGTCGTTTCCATACGCTCCGAGCGATCGCTGGACCACGCTGCGTCCGACGCCATCGTGGCCGCCTATGAGGTGCTGCGTCGCTGGCTTGGCGTACCAGACGAGCAGTGGATGCCCGCACGCGCGAAGGAACTGATCCCGAACCTGATGGCCGTCACTGGTGCGCGCCCGCGCGTGCCGACCAAGGCCGAACTCGACCGGATTCGCTACACGCCGATCACGGCCGGCTTTGCGCCCATTGCGGAACTCTCGCGGCAGATTGCGAACCGCAGAGGTCTTGCAGCCGACATTGATGCCAGTGGCGAGACCAAGGGTGTTCTGCTTGACGTGGCCGAGCTGTGGGAGATGTACGTACTCAGCGTGCTGCGGAAGGCGGCAGCACCACTGACTGTGACCCACGGCACCCGCGAGAAGGCTGCCACCAAGAAGATGCTCCATAGCGACGTCACGGGCCAGGGTTTAGGCACGCTGATCCCGGACGCAATCCTCCATGCTGGAGGGCAGGTTCAAGGGTTGGTGGACGCGAAGTACAAGTCGCTGCATCCGTCCGCAAGCGCGCCGAATGGTCCGCAGCGCGAGGACCTGTACCAGATGGCTGCCTACCTCGGCCGGTTCATTCCTGCAGTCGGCAGGATGTCCTGGGGCGTACTGGCGTACCCGCTGGACCCCGCCCGGCCGTCGATCCCGCAGGCCGAGCAGTTGAGCCCCTGGAGCTTGGATGGCGGCAGGAAGGTCGTCTTTACCTCCCTGCCGCATGTCGCATCGGATGCCGTCACCAAGCTCCGCGCGCTGATGGCTCCGGTGGCCGCCGAGCGAGACCGCTGGCAAGCGCAAGCCTAGCCTCGCTCCGGGGCGAGCCCCTCCTCGAATGTCTGTGACCGTCCACTACGCGAGCTTGGCGCCGACCTCTTCGCAGACGCTCTCGACCACAGCCGCCACTTCGTGCAGGAAGGAATTGCGATCCGGCGAGGGGGTGACGTCAGGGATCGGCGCTGCGCGCTCGTAGATGCGCTCGCCGATGATCGAGGCGCGCGCGTAGCTGGAACCACGCCCAGACTGGTTGAACGCCGACTGCCACTCCGGCATCCGCTCGGCCCGAACGCGGCGAGTAGCGAGGTCCAGCGTCTTGGCGGACAGCGCGTTTGCCAGGCCGTCAAAGACCTGCTGCTTGTGCGCATCGTCGGTCGGCTCGGCGGGGTCCCACCGGAGCGGGTTCTGCAGCAGCACATACAGCCGATCCTGAAGCTGCTTGCGGAGATCAGCGACCGGTTTGAGGTTGTCGTACTCGTCGCCGAGGCCGGGCGTGCTGAGTCGTCGGCTCAACGCCCAGATGCGCTTCCAGTGCTCCTTGCTGACCCCAGGCTTGTAGTCGAGCCCCAGGCGCGGCCACCACGCATCGTGGAAGCTCTCGGCCGCGTTCTTCACGGCCAGGACGAGATTCATGCGGTCGTACACCGGCTGCGCCAGGACGGGCGCCGGCTTCTCCACGATGACATCGATGGCAGCCAACAGCGCCTGCAACTGAGCGATGGTCCGCCTTTGGGTCTTCTTCGTGGCATCCAGGTCCTCGTCGATCCCCCCGACGAAGAAGCAGGCGTCTTTCAGGCGGCCGCGAAGCGCTCGCTCCGCGAATGGGCCCAGTTCCTCGCCAATGGAGGCGAGGACGTTTTCGGCGGAAGCCAGGACGTGCTGCTCCTTTGCCGCTGCGTTGGGCAGGTTGTCGCCCTTGACCTCGTCGAAGTGCGTGAACACGAGCAGCAGCTTGCTGGCGCTGCCCGACGTGATCATCTCCTTCATGGCCGCAACCGGCGCTGCCTGCATCGGCTGAACAGCGTTGTCGACGAGCACGATGGCATCCGTCGACTCGATGCGCCGCGTCAGTGATGTCGAGATGGCTGCCACCGACTTGGGCGTGTGGCCCAGGCCTTCACCGTCGAGGAGCACGAGCTTGGGCTGCTGGCCGCCGTTCCACGCCGGCAGGAACGCACCGGCCACGCGGACTCCGTTCACCAGCGGCGTCAACAGGCGCCCGAAGCGTGGGGAGTGGTTACTGGAGAAGCGCGTGACCGTCTTGATGAAGGTGGCACGGTCGTCGGTCTCCCACGACCACGATTGCGGCCAGCCTTGCTTGTTGCGACGCACCGTACCATCGGTGAGCAGCGAGAAACGAAGCTCGATCTCGTCGATCAGCTCGTCACTGATGCGATGGAAATCGTCGTCTTCACGCAGCCGGCGATCAAGCTCCTCCTCGAACAACTCGTCGACGACACGCTGGTCCTTTTCGTCGGTGGCGCCCAGCTCGGTTTTGAGTCGGTCGCCGTGGCGGGCGGCGATGGCGCGTAACGCCGTCAGCGTCTTCGTCAGCAGCGCATTCGTGGCGTCGAGATCGATCACACCGTCAGCAGCCGTCTCCTCGGTCGGCTCCGCGGCGACGTCCTCGTCATCCTCATCGTCGTCGGTGCCGGCCACCTGAGGCCCGTTACCAAGCACGTAGTTGAAGCGGAACCGTTGGTTCACATGCATCAGCAGCTTGCGCAGCACTTCACCGTCGCCGTCGCCCCGGTAGGCGGACAGCACGGCCTCCGAGATGCACTCATTCAGGTGCTCGCGAACCTCGTCGATGGGGAAGAAGGTGACCACCGCCTTGTACGGGCCTGGCGCAAGCACGACCTCGGTCTCATGCACCGTGGTCTTCGCCGTCGATGTCGACGGAAAGCGCTCGGTCTCCGGGTCCGTGCCGATCAACTGCCGAAGCAGCGTCGTCTTGCCGGCGCCAGTCGTCCCGAGGAGCAGCGCCCGCCGATAGTCGGAATCCTTTGATGTCGGCAGCGGAATGCTCGACTCGCGGATCGCGCCGAAGTCGCTCTGCTCAGGTTCCATGCCGTGATAGAAGATCTCGACGACCCGGCGATGGAACCGCTTTTCAGCCTCCGCCCTGGCCGGCAAGCTCCAGAAGCTCTCCTCTGCCAGTAGCTGGTTGAGTTGATCCTTCAGATCATTGGCCTCGGCCTCGTCGGACGTTCCGAGCCCCTGGCGGACTCTCAAGCCCGGCTTGCCAGTGTTCGGGTCGACCCGAACCGGATGGCGGAAGATCACCGCCCATGCACTGCGACCCTGCGACCTGCTCAGGGTCGCCACAAAACGCTTTTCCATGTCGCACCTCGTTGTTCAGTTGTTGTTCCGGAGCGGATCATAGGCATGCTGACACTGACGGTCAAGCACAATCTGAACAACGAAGGAACAACGGTGCGGCTTGGCGGGGACGGTTGCGATCCCGCCCATTTCCGCTACATTCCTACCTCGATGTAGATGCCGGTTGGATTCCACTTAGGACTCCACCACCAAATATCGATACGCCTCAGCGCCCCAACGGGTTCTGGGGCGTTTCCACGAATGCGGTCGAGTGGCCTGAATCAGCAGCCGCCTTCGGCGGTGGGTACCGGTGGGCCTCATCGCCAAATGCTCGACAATGCCGTGCGCACTGCGCCTCGACTCGTTAAAGTCTGTGCCCGTTCGCCACGCTGTCCGTTCGTGATCCGCGTTGTCGATCAGAGCACCTGAAAGCCGCCATGACCACCCAAAACCCCCGAATCATCTACACCCTCACCGACGAGGCGCCGCGTCTGGCGACCGCCTCGCTGCTGCCCATCGTGCAAGCTTTCGCAGCGCCGGCGGGCATCGATGTCGCCACCAGCGACATTTCGGTTGCCGCCCGCATCCTGGGGCAGTTTCCCGAGTCGCTGACCGAAGCGCAACGTGTGCCGGACAACCTGGCGGACTTGGGCAAGCTGACGCTGCGGCCCGAGGCCAACATCATCAAGCTGCCCAACATCAGCGCCTCGGTGGCCCAACTCAAGGCCGCCATCAAGGAACTGCAGGACAAGGGCTACAAGATTCCCGACTTCCCCGAGAGCCCGAAGACGGACGAAGAGAAGGAGATTCGCGCGCGCTACAACAAGTGCATCGGCAGTGCGGTGAACCCGGTGCTGCGCGAAGGCAACTCCGACCGACGCGCGCCCAAGGCGGTGAAGGAATTCGCCCGCAAGAACCCGCACAGCATGGCCGAGTGGAGCCAGGCCTCGCGATCGCATGTCTCGCATATGCACCACGGTGACTTCTACCACGGCGAGAAGTCGATGACGCTGGACCGCGCGTGCGACGTGAAGATGGAACTCATCACCAAGAGCGGCAAGACCATCGTGCTCAAGCCCAAGGTCTCGCTGCTGGACCGCGAGGTAATCGACTCGATGTTCATGAGCAAGAAGGCGCTGCTGGAGTTCTACGAGCGCCAGATCGAGGACGCGCGCAAGACCGGCGTGATGTTCTCCCTGCACGTGAAGGCTACGATGATGAAGGTCTCGCACCCCATCGTCTTCGGCCACTGCGTCAAGATCTTCTATCGCGAAGCCTTCGAGAAGCATGGCAAGCTTTTCGAGGAGCTGGGCGTGAACGTCAACAACGGCATGGTCGATCTCTACAACAAGATCGGCACGCTGCCCCAGAGCACGCAGGACGAGATCAAGCGCGACCTGCACGCCTGCCACGAGCACCGTCCCGAGCTGGCCATGGTCGACTCGGCCAAGGGCATCACCAACTTCCACTCGCCCAACGATGTCATCGTCGATGCCTCGATGCCCGCGATGATCCGCAACGGCGGCAAGATGTACGGCGCCGACGGCCGCCTGAAGGACGTCAAGGCCGTGATGCCCGAGTCGACCTTCGCCCGCATCTACCAGGAGATGATCAACTTCTGCAAGTGGCACGGCGCCTTCGACCCCAAGACCATGGGCACCGTGCCCAACGTGGGCCTGATGGCCCAGCAGGCCGAAGAGTACGGCTCGCACGACAAGACCTTCGAGATCCCGGAAGACGGCGTGGCCAACATCACCGACCTGAACACCGGTGAGGTGCTGATGACGCAAGACGTCGAGCAGGGCGACATCTGGCGCATGTGCCAGACCAAGGACGCAGCCATCCGCGACTGGGTCAAGCTCGCCGTCACGCGTGCCCGCAACTCGGGCATGCCGGTGGTGTTCTGGCTCGACGCCTACCGCCCGCACGAAGCGCAGCTCATCACCAAGGTCAAGATGTATCTGCACGAGCACGACACGACCGGGCTGGACATCCAGATCATGAGCCAGGTGCGCGCCATGCGCTACACGCTGGAACGCGTGATCCGCGGGCTGGACACCATCAGCGCCACCGGCAACATCCTGCGCGACTACCTGACCGACCTGTTCCCCATCATGGAGCTGGGCACCTCGGCCAAGATGCTGTCCATCGTGCCCCTGATGGCCGGCGGCGGCATGTATGAAACGGGGGCCGGCGGTTCGGCCCCCAAGCACGTGCAGCAGCTCGTGGAAGAAAACCACCTGCGCTGGGATTCCCTGGGCGAGTTCCTCGCGCTGGCCGTGAGCCTGGAGGAGCTGGGCATCAAGACCGGGAACGCCCAGGCCAAGCTGCTGGCCAAGGCGCTCGACGCCGCGACCGGCAAGCTGCTGGACAACAACAAGGGCCCCTCGCCCAAGACCGGCCAGCTCGACAACCGCGGCAGCCACTTCTACCTGGCGCTCTACTGGGCCCAGGCCCTGGCCGAGCAGACCGAGGACAAGGAACTGGCGGCCCGCTTCAAGCCGCTCGCCCAGGCCCTGGCTGCCGACGAGCAGAAGATCGTCGGCGAACTGGCCGCGGTGCAGGGCCAGCCGGCCGACATCGGCGGCTACTACCTGCCGGACGTCGTCAAGACCGACGCGGTGATGCGTCCGAGCGCCACGTTCAATGCGGCGCTGGCGAAATTGACGACGGCTTGAGCACGCTGCTGCGGCTGGCGCCGCAGCTGTCTTCTCGATCAACGCCACGCCTGGGCCGACCCGGGCGTGGCGTTTTGCCTGGCGCGAACGACGCAACGGCCGTCGGCAACCGGCAGGCGTGCAGGCGTGGCGCTTCGTTAACTCGCGTCTCCGCGCACCTGCGCCACCATGCGCTCCAGCCGCCCCGCATCGGCCACCACCAGCGCACGCCCGTCCTTGCGCAAGACGCCGCTGCGCACCAGCGAATTGAGTTCGCGCGTGACCTGCTCGCGGTTGGTGCTGATCTGGCTGGCGAGTTCGGCATGGCGTGGTGCCGGGTCGAGCCGGGCCTGGTTTCCTGCCAGGCCCGCGCTGCGCGCCAGCCGCAGCAACTCGGCATGCAGCCGGTTCTGCACGCCCAACGTGCTCAGGTCAATGACGCGTTCGCTGAGCTGGCGTACCAGGGCGGCGAGCCGCTGCATCACCCGTTCCGCCACCCGCGGCTCCTCGCGCAGCAGTGCGAGAAAGGCGGCGCGGTCCAGGCTCGCGACCACACTGGGCTCGAGCGTGATCACATCGGCTGAACGCGGTCCGCCGTCGATTGCCGCGATGTCACCGAAATGCTCCCCGGCGTCGCAGTCGCGGAAGGTCACCTGGCGGCCGTTGGCCGAGTAGGTGGTCACCCGCGCCCGTCCCGAGACCAGGAGAAAGACCTCGCCGTGCGACTCGGCGCGCAGCATCAAGGGCTTGCCGGCCTCCACGCTGTGCCAGACGCACTGCTGGGCGAGCTGGTCAAGCCGGTTGTCGGAAAGCCCTTCCAGCAACGAGACGCGCCGCAGCGCCAGGCTCGAGCGCGTGCCGGCCCGGACGGGCTGGGATGCCGAGGTGGACGTGGAAGAAGGATCGGTAGAGGCCATCGCATGGGGAACGGCGCTCGCACTTGCTCGGGCGCCTTTCCGGCCCGCCGCATGAACAGACGTTCCCGGCCGCAGCGGGTGCCGGAGTGTTGGCGCATTCTTGCAGATCGGTGCGCAGACGCCTATAAAGACTGATCGTGCCCACAGGGGAGTCTGCATGACCGACGATCTCAGCCATTTCAAGCCGCTGGACCCGGGCCGCATCCTGGCCGACGACCCCGTGGAGCTGCGCTACTGGTGCGAGCAGCTGCGGTGCCCGGAAGACGTGCTGCGGGACGCCATCTTCCAGGTCGGCGACCACGTGACCGCCGTTCGCGACCACCTCTCCAGGCGGGAGCCGACGCGCAAATAGGCGTCACCGGAGGCGCAGGTCGGATGCGACCGCACGCCCCCAACAGGCCTTTCGACACCTCGGCCTCAGAAGTCCACCAGACTCAGCCCGATGCTCAGCACCGTACGCTTGCGGTTGTAGTCGACCAGGGTGTCGCCGTAGCCGTGGAACAGTTGCGCGTGGAAGCGCAGGTCGCTCTTGGCCGAGTCGCCGATGGTCTTGAGCCATTCAAGTCGGATCGATCCCTTGCCGCTGTCGCGCAGGTTGTGGCGCAGCGTCAGACCCAGTGTGTTCTCGCTGCTGAGATTCCAGCGGCCCGAGATTTCCGCGCGTCCGATGTAGTTGGAAATATCGGGGTTGTCGTCGTCTGCCGTGCTCTCGTGCAGGCGCTGCCAGACGCGGCCGGTGAGGGTGAAGCGATCGTCCAGCTCCATGCCGCCCATCAGGTAGATCCGATTCCAGCTGCGCGAGTAGGGCAGGCTCTGCCCGTTCGACTGATGCACCAGGCCCAGGCCTGCATAGCGCCAGCGCCAGCCGCCGGGCAGGCGCACGTCGGTGGGATAGACGTACATCAGCTCCGGCTCGTGGTCGGTGGTGCGGAAGGGCCGCGAGATGTCGCCGTTGAAGAGCTGCCAGGTCGACTGCTGCGTGTAGCCGAACCACAGCGAATCCTTCTTCACCGGGTCGTTCTGCGTGAGCATGCTCTGCGCGAGCTTGGTGCGCACTGACAGACCGATGCGCATCTCGTTCGCCTGGTAGGGGATGTAGGTGCCCGTGTGGCCGGCCGCGGGCGAGGTGGGCGTGTCGGGCTTGTGGCTGGAGGTCGAGAAGGACACGTTGAGCGGACGGTAGCCGCGGAAGGTGAAGGTGCCGCAATTGCTGCCATCCTCCAGCTCCCAGAAGCGCGAGAGCGCCGAGTACTGGCGGTCGCGGCAGCCTTCCCCGCCGACCGAGACCACGCGCGTGGCGGGCACGGCCGCATCCACGGGCGCCGGCGGCTGGGTGCTGGCGAGCACCGGCGGCGCGGCCGGCACGATGGCCGCCGGCAGCGTCTGCTGCTGGGCCCAGCGGTCGTAGCAGGCCAGCCGTGCCTCCTTGTCGGTGGCCAGGCGCTGGCATTGCTGCCAGGTCAGCTGCGCTTCGGCGAGCGGGCTCGGCGGGGTCTGCGCGGGCTGGGCCTGCGCCTGGGCCAGCGCCGGGCCGAGGCTGCCGAGAATCGTTGCGAGTGCGGTGATGCGTGTGTTCATTGCCAACTGCCAGTCTTGTTCAGCACGAAGGGGTGCGTGCTGTCGTCGGACGCGTTGCGCCACGTTCCCTTGAATTCCCTGCCGCAGGCGCCGGGCTGCAATTCGCCCAGCCAGTTGCCGCTGATGGCGCGGCCGTCCAGGGATTCGTCGATGTTGAGCAGGCCGTCGTCGTCGATGTCGCCGGCGAGTAGCGCCACCGAGGCGGCCGTCGTACCGCCGCCGCGGGTGATGGTGCCGCGCACGCCGGCGTAGTCGGGGTGCTTTTCGAGCCGCACCTGGGCGATCCCCGGCTGTCCCTCGATGCGCGCTTCCCATGCGCCGTAGAGCGCCTCGACTGGGAGATCGCGGCCGTTCGCAGGACAGGCAGGCTGCGCCGATGCACCGAAGACGGCGATGCAGGCGGCCAACAGAACGAACCGCTTCATGGGGCGGCCTGCGCCGCCGCCGCGGCGGCCGCACTCTGCTGCGCCTTGCGCGCGAACTCGGCGCGCAGCGCCTTGAGCTTCTCGCGCGGGTCTTCCCGGGCCGTCTTCTGGTCGAGTGCCATCTCGGCGATGAAGCGGCTGGGCTGCGCCGGCACCATCTCGCGGCCCTGCTTGCGCCGCTTGGTCCAGCTCACGGCCAGGCTGCGCTGGGCGCGCGTGATGCCCACGTACATCAGGCGACGCTCCTCCTGCAGGCGCTGCAGGGTGTCGTCGCTCACCTTCTGCTGTCGGCCGCCGTCGTCCTCGAGCTTGAAGGGCAGCAGGCCCTCGTTGACGCCGATCAGCATCACGTGCGGCCATTCCAGGCCTTTCGAGGCATGCAGGGTCGAGAGTGTGACCACGTTCTGGTCCTGCTCGCGCTCGCTGATGGTGGACAGCAGGGAGATGGTCTGCGCGACTTCCAGCAGGCTCTTGGTCTCGCTGTCGATGGTGGCGCCGGAGGGGTCGCTGGCCTGCCCGCCGCAGCGCTGCGCCATCCAGTCGCAGAACTCCATCACGTTGGTCCAGCGGCTGGCCGCGGCCTGCTCGCTGTCCTCGCCGTCGTAGAGGTGCTTCTGGTACTCGATCTCCTTGAGCCAGTCGTTCAGGAAAGCGCGCGCGTCCTCTGCGCCGAGGGTGCGGCGCGCGCGGTACTCGAGGTCGTTGATGTAGCGCCCGAACTCGTGCAGGCCTTCCATGCCGCGCCTGGCCATCACGCTGGGCAGCGAGGGCGAGAACAGGGCCTCGAACAGGCTCAGCTTGTACTGGCTGGCGAAGGTGCCCAGGCTGGCCAGCGTGGTGTGGCCGATGCCGCGCTTGGGCGTCGTCACGGCGCGCAGGAAGGCCGGGTCGTCGTCGTTGTTGACCCAGAGGCGAAACCAGCCGCACAGGTCCTTGATCTCTGCGCGGTCGAAGAAGCTCTGGCCGCCCGAGACCTTGTAGGGGATCTGCGCCTTGCGCAGCGCCTGCTCGAACACGCGCGCCTGGTGGTTGGCGCGGTAGAGGATCGCGAAGTCGCGGAACTCCTTGAACTGCGGTCCCTGCGTCACGGACTCGCTGCTGCGCAGGCTCTGGATCCGCGCCACCGCGCGCTCGGCCTCGTGCTGCTCGTTGTCGGCATCGACCACGCGCACCGGCTCGCCCTCGCCCAGCTCGCTGAACAGGGTCTTGGGGAAGAGCTTGGGGTTCGGCCCGATCACGTTGTTGGCAGCGCGCAGGATGGCGCTGGTACTGCGGTAGTTCTGCTCCAGCTTGATGACCTTCAGCGTGGGAAAGTCCACCGGTAGCTTGCGCAGGTTGTCGAGAGTGGCGCCGCGCCAGCCATAGATCGACTGGTCGTCGTCGCCCACCGCGGTGAAGCGGCCGCGCTGTCCGACCAGCGCCTTCAGCACCTCGTACTGGGTGGCATTGGTGTCCTGGTATTCGTCGACCAGCACGTGGCCGAGCGCGGCCTGCCACTTGGCGCGCACCGCCTCGTGCTCGCGCAGCAGCTTCAGCGGCATGCCGATGAGGTCGTCGAAGTCCACGCTCTGGTAGGCCGTGAGCCGCTCTTCGTAGCGCGCCATGATGCGCGCGGTGATGCGCTCGTTGTCGTCGGCCGCCTGCGCCTCGGCCTGCGCGGCATTGAGGCCCATGTTCTTCCACTTGCTGATGGTCCATTGCCAGATGCGCGCGGTCGCGGCATCGGTGGTGCCGCCGGCGTCCTTCAGGATCTTGGTGACGTCGTCGCTGTCGAGAATGCTGAACGCCGGCTTCAGGCCCAGGACGGCGCCGTCCTCGCGCATCATGCGCACGCCCAGGGCGTGGAAGGTGCACACCACCACCTTGTTCGCGTCGCGTCCGATCAGCCCCTTGGCGCGCTCGCGCATCTCCGCGGCCGCCTTGTTGGTGAAGGTAATGGCCGCGATGCGCTGCGGTGCCAGGCCGGACTGGATCAGGCGCGCGATCTTGTGCGTGATGACGCGCGTCTTGCCCGAGCCGGCGCCCGCCAGCACGAGGCAGGGTCCATGGAGGTAGTTGACGGCTTCTTGCTGCGCGAGATTGAGACCGGACATGAGGGGAGGCGGGAGGGCACGCGACGGGCGCAAAGCGGGCAATGATACGGGGGTGGCCCGATGCAAGCCGGTGTGAAAGCTGTGTCGCCATGTGTGGCGACGACAATCGCCCGCGTGCTGCAGATTCTTCTGGTCACTCTCCCTTTCTTCGCGCTGATCGCGGCCGGCTACGCGGCCGCGCGCACCGGCGCACTGCCGCTGGCGGCCATCCCGGCGCTGAACGCCTTCGTGCTCTATTTCGCACTGCCCTGCATGCTGTTCCGCTTCGGCGCGGGCGCACCCATCGAGCAACTGCTGGATGCCGGCGTGGCGCTGGTCTGGGGCCTGTGCGCCCTGGCGGTGGTCGGCCTCACGGTGGGCCTGGCGCGACGGCAGGGCATCGGCTGGAACGACGCGGCCTTCGGTGCGCTGGTGGCGGCCTTTCCCAATACCGGCTTCATGGGCCTGCCGCTGCTGATCGCCATCCTGGGGGCACAGGCCGCCTCGCCGATGATCATCACCATCGCCTTCGACCTGGTGCTGACCTCTTCCCTGTGCATCGCCCTGTCGCGCCTGGACGGCGCCGATGCGCACGGGCCTTCGCGGGCGGCCCGCCAGGCGCTGCGGGGTATCGTGCAGAACCCGATGCCCTGGGCCATCGTGCTGGGCGGAGCGGCCTCGGCCCTGCGCTTCCAGCTCTGGGCGCCGGTGGAGCGCACGGTCGCGATGTTGGGCGATGCCGCGTCGCCCGTGGCGCTGTTCACCATCGGCGCGGTGCTCGCCCGCTCGGCCCTGCTGGCGCGCGAGCACCGCGCCAGCGCGCGGGTGGCGCAGGCCATGGGCAGCGGGGCGCCGGCGCCTGCGCCTGCGCAGCCCCGGCCTGCCGACCTGCTGTCGGTCGCGGCGATCAAGTTGGTGGCCCATCCGCTTCTGGTGTACGGCGCCGGCCGCGCGGCAATGGCGCTGGGCGTGCCGCTGGCACCGTCGGCGCTGGTCGCCATCGTGCTGGTGGCGGCGCTGCCAAGCGCGAGCAACGTCGCCCTGCTGGCGGAGCGCTTCGGTGCCGACAACGGCCGCATCGCGCGCATCATTCTCTGGACGACCGCGGCTGCCTTCTTCAGCTTTCCCTTTGCCGTGGGCTGGGTCGGCGAAACGTAGGCACACACCAACTTCGCGCGGTGGCGGGATGTCGGTGTGAGCCGGCATCGTGCGTAGGCGCGTTTCCGGACCCCCGAACGTCCCCGCATTCCCGTGTGAATATCGGCCCACAGGGCGAACTATCTCTTTTGATTAATGCTTCTGTTTGCAGAGTGCTGTTAAAGTGACGCGAAAACCGGGAGAAATCGTCATGCTGATTTGGTTGCGCTGGGTGCTGTGCGTGGTGTGCCTTGCCACCGTGGCCTCGCTATGGCTCGCGGGTGCCCTGAGCACCGGTGCCGCGCTCGCCGCGGGTGCGGGCAGCCTGATCTTCTTCTTTTGGCCTTCGAGTCATCGCCGACGCCGGACGGCCTTGCAGTACATCGAGATGGGCAAGCAGCCGATCGGACTGCATTGAGGAACGCGCCGCATCAACGAAATCAGCGCTTTGCTGAACGCTGCGAAGGCGGAGCCGCCTAGATGCTCTGAGGGTCGACGTCGACCAGCCAACGGATCACCCCTTTCCCTTCGGGCGCGCGCCGCAGGCCGTGCAAGATCGGCTGCAAGGCCGCCAGCAGCCGCTGTAGCGCGGCCCTGGAACTGCTCTCGAGCAGCAACTGCGCTCTTTCCACGTTGGCCACACGCTGGATCGCGTGGGGCACGGCCGGGTACCGCGTCACCAGGCCGGCGCCTGCCAATCCCTCCGCGGCCGCGCTGGCTGCATTGAGAAACGCCTGCGCCGCCTCCTGCGTGCGTGCGTCCGCCCGCAGCAGGGCCTGGAAGGCGAAGGGCGGCATTCCGGCGGCCGCTCGCTCCTGCAGCTCGCGTTGAGCGAAAGCCGGGTAGTCATGCCGGCGCAAGGCATCGAAAAGCGGGTGCTGCGGATGGTGCGTCTGGATCCACATTTCCGCGGTGCTGCCCTGCGCCGAGAGGTAGGCGGCGTCCCGTCCAGCCCGGCCGGCCGACTGCATCAGCAGGCTGAACAGCCTCTCGGGTGCACGGAAGTCGCTCGAAAAGAGCGCGCCGTCCGCATTGGCCGCCGCCACCAGCGTGATCCGCCGGAAGTCATGCCCCTTGGCGATCATCTGCGTGCCGACCAGCACGTCCACGTCGCCCGCGTGCACGGCCGCCAGCTGCGATTGCAGCGCGCCTTGCCGGCGCGTGCTGTCGGCGTCGATGCGAGCGATGCGCACCGCGCTGCCGTCGGAGCGTTGCACGCCGGCGAACAATTCGCCCAGGTGCTCCTCCAGTCGCTCGGTGCCGCGCCCCACCGGCGCGATGTCGGGGTTGCCGCAGGCGGGGCAGGCGCGCGGTACGCGCTCGGTGAAGCCGCAGTGGTGGCAGCGCAGCGTGCGGTCGATCTTGTGGAAGACGCGGTAAGCGCTGCAGTGGGGGCATTCGCTTTTCCAGCCGCAGTCGCTGCAGGCCAGCACTGGCGCGTAGCCGCGCCGGTTGAGGAAGATCATGCTCTGCTCGCCGCGCGCCACCCGCTGGCCGATCGCCTCCAGCAACGGAGCCGACAGCACGGTGCGCGGCGGTTGCCGGCCCATGTCGACCAGCCGCACCGCGGGCAGGGCCGCCGTGCCGATGCGGGTGGGCATCTCCAGGCGCCGGTAGCGGCCGCCGGCGTCCTCGCCCTCGGCCGGACGGCTCCGGTGCCAGCTCTCCAGCGAGGGCGTGGCCGAACCCAGTATCACCTTGGCGCCCTCGCGCCGTCCGCGCCAGACGGCCAGATCGCGCGCCGAGTAGCGTGCGCCTTCCTGCTGTTTGTAGCTGGGGTCGTGCTCCTCGTCGACCACGATCAGCCGCAACGAGGGCAGGGAGGCGAAAACGGCCATGCGCGTCCCCAGCACGATGCGCGCGGCGCCGCCGTGCGCGGCCAGCCAGCTTGCCAGGCGCTGGGGGTTCGTCATGCCGCTGTGCAAGGAGACCACGGCGGCCGCGCCGAAGCGGTCCTTGAAGCGCGCCTCGAGCTGGGGGGTGAGGTTGATCTCGGGGACCATCACCAGGGCTTGTGCGCCGGGCTCGCGTTCGAGCAGCGTGGCCACCGCCTGCAGATACACCTCGGTCTTGCCGCTGCCAGTGCTGCCGAACAGCAGGAACGGGCCCGGCTCGGCTTCGAAGCGGGCCAGTGCCTGGGCCTGCTCCGCGCTGGGTGGCGGTCCCGGGCGCGGGGCTTCCTGCACGGCCGCGCCCGCCGGCGCCTGCCGCCTGAGGCGCCGCGCGAGTTGCTCCGCGCTCAGTTCGCGCAACGGGGGTGGCAGAGCGGCCAGGGCGATCTCGCCGAGCGATCGCTGGTAGTAGCGGGCGGCAAAGGCCACCAGGTCGCGCCAGGGCTCGCCCAGCGGCGTCAGGGCGTCCAGCGCACCGGCGACCGGCTTGAGCGCCATCGGCCCTGCGGCGTCTTCGTACGCCGGATCGGCAGGGTGAACCGACCACGCCACGCCCAGCACCTCCCGTCGGCCCAGCGGCACGCGTACCAGGGTACCGGGCACCAGCGGGCGGGTGCTGGAATAACTCAGGACATCCCCCAATGCGCTGTGCGCGGGAGTCTGCACCGCGGCGTCGACACGCCAGTTCAACGCACGGATTCCTTCGGGGCGGAGGTTAAAGCAAGTTGGAGCAAAGCAGCCTAAGTCGTTGATTCATCTGTGCTTTGAGAGCAGTCCAGATTTCCTGTGGATAACTTTGTTGATATAGAAGCGCTAGTGGCTGGCAAGCCTTGAGGAATCAAGGCTTCCGCTGAACTGCCCGCAAAAAGAGCAAAGTTCAAAACCCAATCAAATCAACAACTTAGCGTTGCTGATGACCCAGAGGCCACGCCCCGTCGCACCCGGATTTATTGGCGCGCTGCAACAGTCGTTTTGTGCATAAGTCAGTCGGTCCTCACCATTGGCAACCTTGACAAACGCGCGAGAGCCTATCTCAACTGCTTACAAGGCATAACGGGCTCAATCGCCGCGCATGGCGCGTGACTGGGCATGGACGGCGGCCACCAGCGCCGCGACGTGGTCGGGCGGTGTGAACTGACTGATGCCGTGGCCGAGGTTGAAGATGTGGGTCGGACCGGCCGTGGCGTGGTCGGTGTGAGGGGGGCCGAAGGCCTGCAGTACCTTCGCGACCTCGGCCTCGATCTGCGCCGGCGGCGCGAACAGCACGTGAGGGTCGATGTTCCCCTGCAGCGCTTTCGCGCTCGCGCCTTCGGCCACCAGCGCGCGGGCGCGGCCCAGGTTGACGGTCCAGTCCAAACCCAGCACCTCGCAATCGAGTGCGCGCATGTCTTCGAGCCAGAGGCCTCCGCCCTTGGTGAACACGATGCGCGGTACCCGCTGCCCGTCTGCGCCCTGGCGCTTCATTTGCGCCAGCACGCGGGCGGTGTAGGCCAGACTGAAGTCCTGGAACACGCCGTCGGCCAGCACGCCACCCCAGCTGTCGAAGATCATCACGGCCTGCGCACCGGCATCGATCTGGGCGTTGAGGTAGGCCGCCACCGCATCGGCATTCACCGCGAGCAGGCGGTGCATGAGGTCGGGACGGCTGTAGAGCAAGGTCTTGACCAGGCGGTAGTCGCTGGAGCCGGCGCCCTCGACCATGTAACAGGCCAGGGTCCAGGGGCTGCCGGAGAAGCCGATCAGCGGCACCCGGCCATCCAAGGCGCGGCGGATGGAGGCGACCGCGTCGAACACGTAGCGCAGCCGCTCCAGGTCGGGCACCTGCAGGGCGCCGATGGCAGCCTCGTCGCGCACCGGTCGCGCGAAGCGCGGGCCTTCGCCGGCCTCGAACGACAGGCCCAGGCCCATCGCGTCGGGCACCGTGAGGATGTCCGAGAACAGGATCGCCGCATCGAGGGGATAGCGTGTCAGCGGTTGCAGCGTGACTTCGGTGGCGTAGTCGACATTCGTTGCCAGCCCCATGAAGCTGCCCGCTTTGGCGCGCGTGGCCACGTACTCGGGCAGGTAGCGCCCGGCCTGGCGCATCAGCCAGACGGGCGTATGGTCGGTGGCCTGGCGCCAGCAGGCGCGCAGGAAGGTGTCGTTCTGGAGGGGGGCGAAAGGCATCCCGCGATTGTCGCAGGGGGCCTTCGCGCAGAGCGGGTCAGGCTGACTTGTATTTGATGGAGCAGCCGTAGGGCCGTGTGCTGGCTGCGCTGATCGGCTTGCCGCCGAAGGCCTCGCCCAAGGCCTGGTTCACATAGTTGGTGGCGGTCTTGATGTCGTCGACCCGGCTGGAGGCGATGCTGTCGATTCCGCCCGCGTACACCAGCGTCCCCTTGGGATCGATGATGTAGAGATGCGGCGTGGTGCGCGCCGCGTAGGCCTGCCCGATCACCCCGTCCTCGTCCATCAGCACCGCCGTGGGGGCGCCCGAGTGCTCTTTCATCCAGGCCTCGAGGGCGGCCGGCTTCAGGTAGTCACTGGCGGCGCGCTCGGTGGAATTGACCGACAGCCAGACCACGCCCTTGGCGGTCGCGGCCTTCTGGGTGGCGGGCATGTTGCCGCTGCCGTAGTGCTTGCGCACGAAGGGGCAGCCGGGATTGGTCCATTCGAGGACCACGAACTTGCCGGCGAAATCGGACAGGCGGTGCTGCTTGCCGCTGGTGTCCACCGCGACGAAATCGGGCGCTTTCTGACCCACGGCCGGCGCGGCCTGGGCATTGGCGCCGACCAGGAAGGTGGCCCCGAGGGCCACGGCCGCAGCCATCACCGCGCGCCGGGAAGCGCGGCTGAGCGCAGCGCGGGCGCGGCGGGCGGCACGGACGGAACGTGAGTCGAGGGTTGACGATGAAGTCATGGTCAGCTTGAACTCCGGTTGCAAATATTCAACTGTCGCGAGAGCTTAGAACGGTTTCCTCGACCGCTTGTGACAACCCGTGAAGGGGGAGGGTCAAAGCGTGGCCAAGGCTGCGCGCAGTTCGTCCTTGCTCAGGATTTCGGTCAGCACCTGGGGTTTTCGGCCTGGCGCCATCAGCACATAGGCCGGCACGCCGCTGCGTCCCAGCGCGGTCAGTGCGGCGGTGATTTCGGGATCGCGGCGGGTCCAGTCGGCGCGCAGCATCGCCACCTTCCGGGCGTCGAACTCCGCCAGCACATCCGCATCGGCCAGGGTGCTGCGCTTGTTGTACTGGCAGGTGACACACCAGGCCGCGGTGAAGTCGACGAACACCGGCCGGCCCTCGGCTGCCAGCGCACTCACCCGCTCGGGCGACCAGGGCTGCCAGCGGTCTCCGGAAGCGGCGGCGACCGCCGGTGGCGCGCCGCGCACCACGTTCCCGCCGATCGCAGCCGCCAGCACCGCGGTCACCGCGACCAGCAGGCTGGCCAGCACCAGGCGCGTGCGGCCGCGCAAGGTCAGAGCCCAGACGATGGCGGCCAGACACACCAGCAGGCCGAGCAATGCACCGGCCCCGTCGATGCCGCTTTGCTGGCCCAGCACCCAGACGAGCCAGGCCACGGTGGCGAACATCGGGAAGGCCAGCAGCCGACGCAGGACATTCATCCACGGCCCGGGGCGCGGCAGCAGGCGCGCCACCGCCGGGACGAAGCCGGCCGCCAGGTAGGGCAGGGCCAGGCCGAGGCCGAGCATCGCGAAGGTCAGCAGCGCCTGCGCGGCCGGCAGCCCGATCGCGAAGCCCATCGAGGCACCCATGAACGGCGCGGAGCAAGGCGACGCGATCACCACCGCCAGCACGCCGGACAGAAAGTCGTTGGCCAGCGGATGCCGGACGTGGGCGCTGCACACCGAAGACGGCGCGAGCATTCGGAACTCGAACAGGCCGGCCAGATTCAGGCCGATCACGGTGAACAGGCCGGCAAGCGCCGCCACGACGGCTGGCGACTGCAGCTGGAAGCCCCAGCCCAGCTCGGCGCCGGCGGCCCTCAGCCCCAGCATGGCGCCGCCGAGCGCCAGGAAGGACAGCAGCACGCCCGCGGTGTACGCCAGCGCCGCCATGCGGTGCCCGCGGTTGTCCTCGGTCCGCCGGGTGAAGCCCAGCACCTTGATGGCCAGCACCGGGAACACGCAAGGCATCAGGTTGAGCAGAAGCCCACCGAGCAGGGCGCCCAGCAAGGCCATGGCGAAGCTGCCGGCCGGCTGAAGCGGCGCCGGCGCGGCATTGGCTTCCAACGCGGCCTGCAGCCCCGGCGAGACCTGGACGCGGGGCGCGACGGCCGGCCAGACGCCGCTGACCGGTGCCTCGGCGCGCCAGGCAATCGGCTGGCCGGGTTGCCGGTCGGCTTCGGCCAGTGCGACCACCAGGGGCAATACGGCGGGGCTGGCGCTGCGCTGGTCAGCCAGCGGGACGGTGGCGGTCCAGGCATCGCCGTCCCAGGCCTGCGTCCAGTCCTTGCCCAGGACCGCGGCCGTGTGCACCACTTCACCCACCTCGGGGAAGAATTCCAAGGTCTTGCCCTGCGCGGACGCCGGCAGCCCCTCCAGCCGGATCTTGAGCGCCTGGCCTTCGACGGCGACCGATCCCGCCTGGGCCAGAGCGACGGGCTGGGCGGCCTGCGTCGCATCGAAGGCGGTCTGGTGCAGCGCTGTCGACCCTTGCACCGGCAGCTTGAGCAGGAACTCCCCGTCCTCCGGAATGCATTCCTTGCGGCAGACCAGCCAGGAGGCCTTGAGCCGGATGTCCACCGTGTCCGCGCCGCCGGCCAGCGCGGGGGTCGGCTTGAAGTCTGGCGCCACCGTGACCGGCACGGGCAGCAGCACCGTTCCTTCGTAGCCGTAGTTGGCCAGGGTGCCGATCGGTATCTTCCTGGGCACCGGCCAGGCGATCTCGCCGGCCGAAAGACCCGGCGGCAGCGACCAGCTCAGCTCGGTGGGCAGGCCGGAATCGCCGGCGTTCTTCCAATAGGTGTGCCACTCGGGCTGGTGCGTGATCTGCAGGCCGACCCAGACCGGCGCCCCGGGCGCGACGCCCTGCGGGGCCTGGGCGACCAGTTCGGCGCGCACGTGCGGGGTGGTGACCACCGGCCCGGTGCGGGACGCCAACTGAGCGGTCGCCGGCTGGCAGACGGCAAGGATGCAGGCCAGGAAGGCCGCGAGACGAAGGGAGCGAAGAAAAGCCATGCCGGTCGGTCGGAGCGTGCGCGGGGGGTGAAGTTCCGGTGTCTCCGGTTGCCGGCCCATCAGGCCGCCCAGCCGAGCACGACCCGGCGGGTGTTGGCGCTCTTCTTCTCGATCTTGGTCACGACCACGGCGCCGATTTCGCGCGTGTTCGCGACGTGGGTGCCTCCGCAGGGCTGGAAATCGATGGCTTCGGGCTCCCCGATGCGGATGGTGCGCACGGTGCCGGTGCCTCGCGGCGGCTGCACGCTCATGCTCTTGACGAGGGCCGGGTTGGCATCGAGTTCGGCATCGCTGATGACGCCGACGGCCAGCGGATGGGCCGCGGCCACCAGGCGGGACAGGCCGGCACTGAGGGTTTCCTTGTCCAGGGGCTCGGTCATGTGGAAGTCCAGGCGTGCGTACTCGGGCGTGATGGAGCAGCCGTCCACCGGCTGGGGCACCAGGTGGCACAGCAGGTGGGTGGCGGTGTGGAAGCGCATCAGCTTGTGGCGGCGGGCCCAGTCGATGCGGGCCGTCACCGTGTCGCCCGGCTTCAGCGCGGCCAGCAGGTCGGCCTGGCCGGGCGCCGGCAAGTGGACGATCTCGGCCGTCGGCCGGCCTTCCGCGTCCTTCGCCTTGCGGGTGTCCGCGATGGCGAGCTCGCTGCCATCGGCCAGGACCAGCTGGCCGATGTCGCCGGCCTGTCCGCCGCCCAATGGGTAGAACACCGTCCGGTCCAGCACGACGCCGGCATCGTCTATCCGCAGGATGCGGGCTTCGCATTCGCGCAGGTAGGCGTCAGAGCGGAACAGGTCATCGGTCATCGCCCGAATGGTAGCTTCGTGCCCGTGGCGGGGTGCGCCCACGCAGGAATTCGCCCACAGCCGACAACGGACGGCGCCCGCGGCCGGAGCATCGGGTCAGCGCTGTTTCCCACATTTCCCTGTCCCCGAGGACCCTTGGCATGAAACGATTCCCTCACCGCCTGGCCGATTGCCTGACCGTCATGGCCCTGCCGGTCGCCACATGGTTCCTGGCGGGTTGCGGCGAGACGGCGAAGCTGCCGCACGAGGCGGGCGTGGGCCCCACCCCGCAACTGCCCGCACCGAACAAGACGCTGATGCCGACCGTGAACATCGCCCCGGCCGTGGGCTGGGGCGATACCGCCGGTCCGACGGCTCCGCCCGGGTTCGCCGTGACGGCGCTGGCCCGCGGGCTGGATCATCCGCGCTGGGTCTACACGCTGCCCAATGGCGACGTGCTGGTGGTCGAGAGCAATCGGCCGCCCAAACCGGAGGATGCCCAAAGCGGCTTGGTCTCCCGCATCCGGAGCAAGGTCATGGGAATGGTCCAGAAGCGCGCCGGCGCCGCCGTGCCCAGCGCCAACCGCATCACCCTGCTGCGCGATGCGGACGGCGACGGCAAGGCCGAGGTCCGGCAGGTGTTCATGCAGAACCTGATGTCACCCTTCGGCGTGACACTGGTGGGCAACGAACTTTTCGTGGCCAATGCCGACGCGCTGGTCAAAGTGCCCTACACGGAGGGCCAGACGCGTATCGACGCGGCGCCGGTCAAGGTGACGGACCTGCCGGCGGGGCTCAACCACCACTGGACCAAGAACGTGATCGCCAACCGCGAGGGCACGAAGCTCTACGTCACGGTGGGCTCCAACAGCAACGTCGGCGAGAACGGCCTGGCGGCGGAAGAAGGCCGCGCGGCGATCTGGGAGGTCGATGCAAAGAGCGGCCAGAAGCGCCTGTTCGCCGGGGGCCTGCGCAATCCCAACGGCATGGCGTGGGAGCCCGACACCAACGTGCTGTGGACCGTCGTCAACGAGCGCGACGAGATCGGCAGCGACCTGGTGCCCGACTACCTCAGCTCGGTCAAGGACGGGGCTTTCTACGGTTGGCCCTGGAGCTATTACGGCGGGCACGTGGACGCGAGGGTGCAGCCGCAGCGCCCCGAGATGGTGGCCAAGGCGGTGGCGCCCGACTATGCACTGGGTTCGCACGTGGCCGCGCTGGGCCTGACCTTTTCGCATCCGCGCGGCATGCCGGCGGAATTCGCGAACGGGGCCTTCATCGGCGAGCATGGCTCATGGAACCGAAAGCCGCTGTCCGGCTACAAGGTGGTCTTCGTCCCCTTCATCGGCGGGCGGCCCAGCGGGCCGCCGGTGGACTTTCTGACCGGCTTCCTCAATGCCGACGAGAAGGCTCAGGGCCGCCCCGTCGGCGTGGCGCTGGACAAGAGCGGCGCCCTGCTGGTGGCCGACGATGTGGGCAACACCGTCTGGCGCGTGGCGCGCGCGAAGTAGCAGGGCGGCTCGATGGCGACGACGCGGGTGAGCCGTCCGCAAATCGCTGGGCAGAACCTGTCCTCACCCGGTGCGGCCACTAAGATCGCCGGATGACCGCCCCGCCTCCCGCCCGCAGCCGCTTCTGGTCCCAGCTCCGGGCGCCCGACTTCTCCTCGCTCGATCCCGCCGCGACGGTCGCGGTGCTGCCGCTGGGCGCGACCGAGCAGCACGGTCCGCACCTGCCGCTGGGCGTCGATACGGCGCTGGTCGACGGCATCGTCGGCGCGACCCTGCCCCTGCTGCCGGCCGAACTGCCGGTGCTCTTCCTGCCCACGCAGGCGATCGGCCTGAGCCCCGAACACGCCCGCTTTCCCGGCACGCTCACGCTGTCGTCCGAGACCCTGATCCGCCTGTGGCGCGAGATCGGTGCCGGCGTGGCCCAGGCGGGCGTGCGCAAGCTGCTGCTCTTCAATGCCCATGGCGGCCACACCGGCGCAATGGAGATCGCGGCGCGCGAGTTGCGCGTGGCGCACGGCCTCATCGTCTACAGCGCGAGCTGGTTCAACCTGCCCCTGGGCGACGCCGGCGCACAGTTCAGCGCCGAGGAGCACCGCTTCGGCGTGCACGCGGGCGAGATTGAGACTTCGATGATGCTGGCCCTTGCACCGGCGCAGGTGGCAATGGGGGCCGCGCGCGACTTCGGCTCGAGTTCGCGCCAGCGGGCGGCCGACTACCCGATCCTGGGCAACGGCCGCAGTGCCAGGCTGGGCTGGGCGATGGAGGACTACAACCCCGCGGGGGCGGCCGGCAATGCGGCGGCGGCCAGCGCCGCGAAAGGCCAGGCCATGGTCGACGAGGCCGCGCGCCAGCTGGCTGCGCTGTTGGCCGAGTTCTCCCGACTGCCGCTGTCGACCGCTTACACGCAACCGCTGCCCTGAACCCATGCGGCCGGCTCAGCCGGCGACTGCCGGCCCGCCGGGTGCGGTGTCTTCGACCTTGATCGAACCGTCGGGCCGCGTGCAGGTCCCGATGAGCAGGCCGCTGGCCAGCGCATGCGCGCGCAACTGCTCCATCACCTCGTCGCGGCCCGGCGTGTCCGAGAACGCCGGCGCGCTGTCGAGCGCGAACAGCTGGAAGGCGTAGCGATGCTCTCCGTGTCCAGGGGGCGGATCGGGCGGCAGCCAGGCTGCCTGCAGATAGGAATTGCGTCCGGCATGAAGGCCGGTGCCTTCGTGGTCCGGGCTGGGAAAGGCACCCTCGGGCAGGCTGCCGTCCTCGGCCGGCAGGCCTACCGCGATCGCATGCACCAGCGGATGCGGCGTGGGCGAATCGGCATCCTCGACGATCAGCACCAGGGAGGCGGCGCCGGCCGGCACGCCGGTCCACTGCAACGGCGGCGACAGCCCCTCGCCATCCGCCGTGTAGCGCTGCGGCAGCGGCGCATGGTCGGCGAAGGCCAGGCTGCCCAGCGTGATCGTCGCCATGCCCTCGCGCAGGCCCAGAGTGTTGAAGACCGTCGCGTCAAGGCCCGCACGCACGCCGTGCAGCGCCTGACCGATGGCTTCAGGAAGCTTTTCGAGCATGTCGCAGGTATAGCGCGCAGTCCGGCGGGGAGGTGTAGGACACGAGAGCGGCGAGACGCTCCGCTATCATGAATCGGACCCTGCCCGCGCGCAGGCCCATTCCCTGCTCCAACTTCGAGGAGAAAGCGCATGAGCATCGTCTGGACCATTCTGATCGGCTTCGTCGCGGGCCTGGTGGCGCGCGCCATCAAGCCGGGTGACGATTCGGCAGGCTTCATCGTCACCACGCTGATCGGCATCGCCGGTTCCCTGATCGCGACCTACGCGGGCCAGGCCATGGGCTGGTACACGGCGGGGCAGGGCGCGGGCTTCATCGCCTCGGTGGTGGGGGCGATCGTGCTGCTCTTCATCTGGGGCCTCATCAGGCGCAAGTAGTGCGCGGAAGTCGTTTGCGGAAGAGGAGGCGGCAATGGGCCGTCGCGCCAGGGCACACCACCACGTCTACGTGGTCGAACTCGACGACCGGGTCTGGAACATCGCCCGCTTCCGACGTGCCAATCCTGACTATCAGCTCGGCAAACCCTTCGTCTACGTAGGCATGACGGGCTTGGATCCCGACGTACGCTTCGACAAGCACAAGGCCGGCATGCAGGCCAACAGCTTCGTGCGGAACTATGGACTGCGCTTGCTGCCGGCGCTCTATGCGGCCTACAACCCGATGCCGTACGAGGCGGCGCGTGAGATGGAGGTCGAACTCGGCATCGCGCTGCGTGAAGCCGGCTACGGTGTCTGGCAAGCCTAGAAATCCTCCCCAAGCCCTCCCAGGAAACCATGGAACCCACAACGCCCTGCATCGTGATGACCACCGCCAGCACGGAGGACGAGGCGGAGTTGCTGGCCGCCGCGATCGTCGAGGCCCGGCTCGCGGCCTGCGTCCAGGTCGAGCGCGTGCGCAGCTTCTACATGTGGCAGGGCACGCTGCACCGCGAACCGGAATGGCTGCTGCTCATCAAGACGCTGTCCGCGCGCTTCGCGGCCTTGGAGGCCTTCATCCGCGAGCGGCACAGCTACGAGACGCCCGAGATCGTGCACTTGCCGATCACGGCCGGCTCGCCCGCTTATCTGCGCTGGCTGGCCGAGGGCAGCAGCGGAAGCCCGGCGCCTGCGGCGCCTCAGGAATAGGTGACCCAGCCTTCGTAGGCCGGGCCGTCCAGGTGCGGCAACGTGTTGTAGGTCAGGAGCATGTGCCGCTTGGGCGTGAAGGCGAACTCGGTGACGGCCGTGTTGCGGATGCGCAAGTTGAGCTCGATGGTGGTTTCGGAGCTGATGCCCAGCACATGGCCCACTGCGGTGGCGATCGGCCCGCCGCTGGAGACGACCAGGACGCGGGCCCCGTGGTGCCTGCCGCGCACGTGGTCGAGCGCGGTGGTCACGCCGGCCAGGAAGTCGACATAGCTCGGCATGCCCGCGGGCGCGGCGCGGCCCTGCATCCAGGCGCCCAGACCGTCACGCAGCAGCCGGAAATGGCGGCGATAGGCCTCGGGAGATTCGGGTTTGTGCAGTTTCTCGGGATGGATGGCGGCGATCACCGCTTCGGCGTCGTACTCGTTGAGCCCTGGCCAGGGCAGCACCTCCTGCCCGGACAGGCCCAGTCCTTCGGCGATGCCCTCCCAGGTCTGGCGGTGGCGCTTGAGCGTGCCGGTGATCACCGCGTCGAACTGCATCCCGCGTTCGCGCCAGTATTCCCCGAGCCGGCGCGACTGCCGCTGCCCCATTTCGCTGAGCTGGTCGTAATCGTCCGCGCCGAAGCTGGCCTGGCCGTGCCGTACGAGATAGAGCGTTCCCATGGGGCGGAATTCTGCCGGCACGGTACCGAGGGCACCGTCTCCGCCGCGACCTGTGGCTGGTTTGCATCAGCTCGCCAACATTCAGGGAAAAAACTACATCTTTTGTAATAGAGTGAATCCAAAAGTTTTCATCGGTGCCAGAATGCAAGCTTTCGCGACATTGCCGCATGGCCCCGGCGCTGCGATGTCGCCACAACGTCAACGAGAGGGACAGCACCGACATGAACAGGACATACAGGACCGTCTGGAACCACGCAACCGGCGCCTGGGTGGCGGTATCGGAGATCACGGCAGCGCGCGGCAAGCGCTCGGGCGGGCTGGGCTCGCTGGTGGTGGCGGCAGGCCTGAGCGTGCTGGCGCCGGCGGGTATCGCGCAGGTCAACTACACCAACGGCGACAACCTGATCGCGCCGATCGACACGACGCCCTCGAACGTCACCCTCAACAGCAACGATGCCGGCACCGCCACGCAGAGCGGCGTGATCAGCGGCATCAACGGCATCGTCAAGACCGGCGCGGGCATCATCGTCCTGGGTGCTGCCAATACTTACCAGGGAAGTACGACGATCAACGCCGGTGCTTTGCAGGTCGGTGCCGATGCCAACCTGGGCAGCGGGGGTGGAATCGTCATCGACGGCGGCACCTTGCGCATCGGCGCCAGCAACTTCGCCAGCGGCCGGGCCATCACCCTCGGCGGGGCCGGCGGCACGGTGGACGTGGCGGGCACCGCCGGCAATCAGCTGACAGGTCAGATCACGGGCGGCACGCTCACGCTGCGAAACACCGGCACCAATGCGCTGGGCGACGAGACCAGGCGCCTGACCATCGACAACGCGGCCAACAACTACACCGGCGGCACCGTGCTGCAGGGCAACGGCGTGGACGGGCGCCTGAACGTCTGGACGACGACGGCGGGTTCCCTCGGCAGCGGGCCGGTGACCCTCCTCGAGAACGCCGAGCTCCGCTTCCAGGACGCCACCGCAAGCGCGGGCAACCTGCAGATCACGGTCCCCGTCGGGGTCAACACCAACCTCAACGGCAGCAACAGCGGCCTGCAATTCCAGAACGGGGCGAACGCCGGCACGGCGACGATCACGACCAACGGCGCCGGCTCCTACGTGCTGTTCGGCGGCGGCGGCGCCAGCGCGCAGCAGGCGACCCTCAACAACAACGGCGGCCGGCTGATCTTCCAGGAGTCCAGTACCGGCGGCACGGCCACCATCAACAACAACAGCGGTACGCTGCAGATGGGGAACACGGCGGACCTGAGCGCCGCCACCGTCATCAACGCCGGCGAGGTCTACGTCAGCGATACCGCCCTGCCGGCGGCGTCCATCGGGTCGCTGTCGGGTTCGGGCGGTGTCGTGCTCGGCAACTCCACCTTGCAGGTGGGCGCGCTGGGCAACAACGACCTGATCAGCGGCGTGATCTCGAACACGGGAGGAGGCGCGGCCGACAAGATCGGCGGCTTCTACATCAACCCCGTGCTGCTCGGTAACGGCGCCGTCGTGAAGGTCGGCGCCGGCACCCTGACGCTGACGGGCGACAACACCTACACCAACGGCACCACCGTCAATGGCGGTGCGCTGCAGCTGGGCAACGGCGGGACGACCGGCAGCGTGCTGGGCAACATCGCCGTCGCCAGCGGTGCTTCGCTGATCGTGAACCGCTCGGACAACTACGTGCTGGGCAATGCGATCAGCGGCGGCGGCGGGCTGGTGCAGGCAGGCACCGGCACGACGACCATCAACACGGCCAACACCTACACCGGCGGGACCACGCTCAACGCCGGTGGACTCACGGTGACGGTCGCAGGCGCGCTCGGCTCGGGCCCGGTGACGATCAACGGCGGGACGTTCGGCACACAGGCGCAATTGGACAATGCCGTTGTCGTGAACAGCAGCTTCGCGGTGGCGCCGGTGGGCCAGTCCACCTGGACCGGAGCCGTCACGCTCAATTCGACCGCCACGCTGACCCATGCCGCTCCCCTGGGGTCCATCGTGTTTGGCGGCAGCATCGGCGGGGTGGGCGGCATCACGCTCGATGGCACAGGCGGCAGTTGGAGCGGCTATACCTACAACGCGGCCAACACTTACGGCGGCACGACGACGGTGCAGGGCAATGCCAATCTGGTCCTGGCTGCCGCGGGCAACGTGCCTGCCGACCTCGTGGTCAGCGGCAGCGGAAGCGTGCTCGCGAACGGCAGCAACCGCTTCTCGCCGACGGCGAATGTCACGGTCAATTCCGTTGGCAACGTCGTGGCCGGTCAGGTGCTGTCCGGCCTGGAGCTGGTCGGCGGAACGCAAACCATCGGCCAGTTGAACGGCAATGGCACTGTCGGACTCAATGGCAGTCAATTGACCGTGGGCGCGGGCAGCTTCGGTGGCGCGATGACGAACGGGACCTACTCGAGCGGCCCGCCTCCCGGTGCCGGCTCACTGATCAAGAGTGGCCCCGGCACGCTCTTGCTCTCGGGTAGCAATACTTACACGGGAAGCACCACCGTCGCCGGCGGCACATTGCGTGCGGGTGCTGCCAACACGCTGAGCGCCGCCTCGGCGCACAGCGTCGCGGCGGGTGCCACGCTCGACCTGGCAGGCTTCAGCCAAAGCATGTCTTCGCTCAGCAACAGCGGCACTGTCTCCCTGGTGGGCGGCGCGGCTGGCACCACCCTTACCGTGACCGGTCCCTACGTCGGCAACAACGGCACCGTGCGCTTGGGCACAGTGCTCGACGCGAGTGGGCCCTCGGATCGGCTCGTGTTCGACGGCCTGGCGGCCAGCGCCAGCGGCAACACCACGCTGCAGATCACCAATCTCGGCGGCCTCGGCGGCCAGACCACGGGCAATGGCATCGAGGTGATCACGGCGCTGAACGGCGCGACGACCACGGCCCAGACCACGAAGAGCGCCTTTGCGCTCGGGGGCGCCGGTCACGTGGATGCGGGCGCTTTCGAGTACCGGCTGTATGCCGCGGATGCCGGTGGTGCCGGGGAGAACTGGTATCTGCGTTCGCAGGTGATCCCGCCCCCTCCGCCGCCCCCGCCGCCGCCCCCTCCTGCACCGCCTGCACCGCCTGCACCGCCTGCACCGCCTGCGCCGCCTGCGCCGCCTGCGCCCCCGGCGCCACCTGC
This sequence comes from Variovorax defluvii, assembly GCF_039541515.1. Taxonomy (NCBI): domain Bacteria; kingdom Pseudomonadati; phylum Pseudomonadota; class Betaproteobacteria; order Burkholderiales; family Comamonadaceae; genus Variovorax; species Variovorax defluvii. The sequence goes on along the minus strand of NZ_BAABGJ010000004.1, from coordinate 13,888 downwards.
GCCTCCGGCTCCGCCCGCACCCCCCGCGCCTGCGCCTGCGCCTGCGCCTGCGCCTGCGCCTGCGCCGATCGGCGTCACCGCCTATCGCGTCGAGGTCCCGATCCTGGCCGCCCTGCCTTCCCAGTTGCGGCGCGCCGACATGGCGATGCTCGGCAACATGCGCTCGCGCACGGGGGACGACGACGCCAGCGGCCGGCCCGTCGCCAGCCTGACGCCGGCTGCCGGCGCCCTATCGAACGAGCGCCACGCCTGGGCCCGTGCGATCTACAGCGACCTGGACATCCGGCAGTCGGGCATCGTCAATCCGTCGACGCAGGGCCATGTCAGCGGCCTGCAGGCCGGCACCGACGTCTACGTTTCGCCGCTGGGCGACTGGCGCGCCGGCGTCTACGTGGGCCATCTCGACGGCGATGCCGACATGAGCGGCTTCGCCAGCGGGCTCTACCGCCCGGTCGGCAGCACGGACCTGCGCAGCCGCTACCTTGGCGCCTACGCCACCTATGCCAACGCCACCGGCTTCTATGTGGATGCCGCATTGCAGTACGGTTCGCAGCGCTACACCATCCGGCCGCTGGGTGCGCTGGCGGCCTCGGGCAAGGGCAACAGCCTTACCGCCTCGGTCGAGGTGGGCCAGGCTTTCTCGCTGGGGAGCAACTGGACCATCGAGCCCCAGGCGCAACTGAGCTACCGCCGCGCCAAGGTCGACGACATGCTGATCTCCGGCGCGCTGGTGCAGCAGGACGACGCCAAGGGCTGGACCGCGGGCCTGGGCGTGCGGGTGAAGGGCGATTTCGCCACCGCCGCCGGCCGCCTGCAACCCTACGCCCGCGTCGGCGTGGTTCACGGCAACGATGCCGGCGACACGGTGCGCTTCATCAACGGCGGCTTCGTCACGCCGATCGCCAGCGCCGGCGGCTTCACTTCGGTGGAGGCCGCGGCCGGTGCGACGCTGTCGGTGACCCGGGCCGTGAGCGTCTACGGTGAGCTGGGCAAGGTCTTCGCGACCGGCGGCGACACGCGGGTGAAGTCCTCGGTGCAAGGCGCCGTCGGCGTGCGGGTGCGCTGGTAAACCCCGACGCCACCAGGCGCGCCGGGCTGGAACTCGCGCGCGGCCGGCGGCTCCCACCGCCCATGGCTGCGCATCCTTCCTCACGCCTTCCGCGTCGCACGGTCGCTGCGGCCTTCATCGCGGTACCCGTGCTCTGGCTGGGGGTTCGCGCGCAGCCGCAACCGTTGCGCATCGCCACGCCGGCCCAAACCGAGGGCCCCTTCTATCCAGTCAAGTTGCCGGCCGACAGCGACGGCGACTTGCTGCGCAACGGCACGCTGAGATACCGTCGCGGCCAACCAGCGTGGCTCGAAGGCAGCGTGAGCAATCTCGACGGCCAGCCGCTGCGCGGCGCCCAGGTCGAGATCTGGCAGTGCGATCACGACGGCCACTATCACCATCCGGGCGACGGCGACCGGGCCGACGCGGCCTTCCAGGGCTTCGGCCGGGCCGTGGTAGACGCCCAGGGCGGCTTTCAATTCCGCACCATCCGCCCGGTGCCCTACGGCGGGCGAACGGCCCACATCCACGTCAAGGTGAAGATGGATGGGCGCGAACTGCTGACGACGCAGTTGTACGTGGCGGGCGATCCCGGCAATGCGCGCGATTTCCTCTGGCGCAGCTTGTCGGAGCCGGCGCGCGGGGCATTGACGGTGTCCTTCGACCCTGTAGCCGACGGATTGCGGGCGCGATTCCCGATCGTCGTCGCCGCTTGATCGCCTGCACCGCAGGGACGAATCTGGCAATTCATTGCCTATCGACTTACAAGCAAAGGTAATACTATCTACTACATTCTGTCTTCCAGGCAGTGAGGAGGCAGCATGGAGAGCGCAAACGGCAGCACGGCCGTCGAAAAGGACCGGATTTATCGCGTGTGGGCAGACGATCCCGCGAGCTTTTCCCCGCACAGGATCACGGCCTTGCACCACAACTTCCATGAGCACCCGCTGTTCCAGGTGGCGGAGCTTGCCCAGCTGGCCAAGGAGCTGGTGCCATTCAACCAGTGCCGGTTCACCCGGCCCGGCATCACGCAGGCGTCCGCCTTTTCACACGATAGCCGGCATCCGGACGGCAGGAGCATCGACGAGGTGTTCGAGCGCATCGAGGAGTCGGGCTCGTGGGTGGCGCTCTACAACATCGAGGTCATCCCTCGCTACGCGCAATTGCTCGCCAGCATCGTCGACACGATGCGGCCTTACGTCGAGCGCGAGCAACCGGGCATCTTCAACATCAACGGGTTCGCCTTCCTTTCGGCGCCCCCGTCGGTGACCCCCTTCCACATCGATCGCGAGAACAATTTCTGGCTCCAGTTGCACGGGCGCAAGACCATGAACGTCTGGGACCATCGGGATCGGACCGTGGTGCAGGCCGATGCGGTCGAAGACTTCATCGTCGGCCACTCGCTGCGGAAAGTCCGCTTCAAGGAGGAGTACCGGGCGCGCAGCCACCAGTTCGAGACCCAGGCAGGGGATGCGATCTACTTTCCGAGCACCTCGCCGCACATGACGAGTTCCGATACGGGCTGGGTGAAGCCCGGCGACGGCGTGTCGATCTCCATCGGCGTGACCTTCTACACCTCGGTGACGCGAAGAATGGCCCGCGTTCACCAGTTCAACCGGCTCCTGCGCAGGGCCGGCATGTCACCAGCCTTCCCGGGCGAGTCGCCCGCGGCGGATTGGCTCAAGGCACCGGTTGGCGGGGCGGTCGGCATGGCCCGCGCATCGATCTCGCGCACCATCGCACCATTTCGCCGTTTCAAGCAGGCCAAGGCACCGCCGGGCTCTTTCTAGCGGCTCGCCCATCGCGCAGTCGCTGATCGCGCTTTCCTTGCCTACCGGGTTGCCGAAAGCACTTCCGCGAACACGGCAGCATCCACATTGCCACCGGTCAGCGCAAGGCCGACGGTCTTGCCCGCCCAGCGGCCGCGCTGCTGCAGCAGGGCCGCCAGCGCTGCGGCGCCCGCACCTTCGGCCACATTGTGGGTGTCGGTAAAGAGCATGCGCATGGCTTCGGCGACCTCGTCGTCGCTCACCGCGACCACGTCCTCGGCCTCCTGTCGCAGCACTTCCAAGGCTTCTGGCACAGGGGTGCGGCAGGCCATGCCATCGGCCAGACGCGTGCTGACCGGCGATTCGAGCGCATGGCCGGCGCGGAACGAGTCCAGGTAGGCGGTGGCATGTGCCGAGACGACGCCCACGAGCCGGGTCCTGACGCCGCAATGCGCCCGGGCCGCCGCGGCGGCGGCGAAGCCTGAGCCCAGCCCGATGGGCACGAATAGCACCTCCGGCGCGCCGCCGGGCGCCCGGTCCAGCGCCTCGAAGAACTCGACGTAGGCACTGGCGACGCCGCGCACCAGCTCACGGTGAAAGGAGGGCACGCGGTGCAGGCCTTCGGCTTCGGCCAGGCGGGTCGCATGCTCGCTGGCGGTCTGGAATTCCTCGCCATGCTCGATCAGCCTCACGCCCAGCCCGCGCATCGCTGCATTCTTCTCCACTGAGTTGCCGCGGGGTACGACGACGGTTGCGGCGAGTCCGTGGCGGCGTGCGGCGAAGCCAACCGACTGGCCGTGGTTGCCGCGGGTGGCGCTGATGACATGGCGCACACCGGGCTGTTCGCGCGCCAGTGTCTCGAAATAGGTGAGCCCGCCGCGCACCTTGAAGGCGCCGGCCGGCGTGTGGTTTTCATGCTTGGTCCAGACCGTGCAGCCCAGGCGCAGCCGCATCAGCGGCCAGGCGTACTGCGGGGTCGGCGGCATCGCCGCGTAGACGGTGCGGCGCGCGGCCTCGATTTCGTCGCGGGAAAAGCGCATCGCGGCCTCGGTGTGTTGCGGTGTCTAGAGTGAAACCTTGCCGTCGATACAGGTGACCGAATCGCCGCCGATCCAGACCTGGCCCTCGTCGTCGCGCTGCACGTGCACGCGGCCTTCGCGGCCCAGGCACTGGCCCTGCGCCGCGAGGTAGCGTGCGGGCAGGTGACCCTCGGGGATCAGCCACTGCGCGAGACTGGCGTTGAAGCTGCCCGTGACCGGGTCCTCGTCGACGCCGATCGGCGCGGCGAAGGCGCGCACTTCGAGAGCGATGTCTTCGGCCGGCGTGCGTGCGAAAGCGCGCGCCTCGCGGTTCGAACGTGCGATCAGCGCGGTGGCCGGTTCGTCGCGCGCAGCCAGGCCGGCCACGCCCACCTTCTGCCCGAGTTCCCTGAGCATGCGGTGATCAGGCTTGAGTGTCAGTACGGCGTCGGCATCGCTCAGCAGCAGGCCCAGCCACACCGGGCCGTTGTCCAGCAACTGCGCGGCCACGATCTGCGGCGCCTTCAGGCCGAGCGCCGCCGCCACCTTGGCCAGCATCGAAGGACTGGGCGCGCTGCGCCGGGAGGGCGGCGCGGCGAAGGCCAGGCGCTCGCCGTCGACGCGGATCGGCACCAGTCCCGTCGCGCATTGCTGCACGATTCGCCCTGGCGATCCGGGCCGGCCACCGGCCTCCAGCCAGGCATGGCAACTGCCCAGCGTGGGATGGCCGGCGAAAGGCAACTCGCCGCCGGGCGTGAAGATGCGCACGCGGTAGTCGGCCGACGGGTCGGTGGGTGGCAGCAGGAAGGTCGTCTCCGACAGGTTGGTCCACTTGGCGAAGGCTTGCATGGCTGCATCGTCCAGCCCGCTGCCGTCGAGCACCACGGCGAGCGGGTTGCCGGCGTAGGGCCTGGCGGTGAAGACGTCGACCTGCTTGAAGGGGCGGGTTTTCATGGGATTCACTCCAGTGCGAGGTCGAGCACGCCGCGCGCGCCGGCGCGGCTGCGCAGGTCCGCGAACCAGCGCTCGACGTGGGGCCAGCTCGGCCGCCGGTACTCGGTTTGCGGCAGGCCGAACCAACGGTGGGCTTCGCAGCCGACCGGGATGTCGGCCATGGTGAAGTGCTCGCCGCACATGTAGGGACGATTCGCGAGGTGCGCATCCAGCAGCGCGAACAGCGGCTCGGTCGCGTGTACCGACCGGGCGATCACCGACGCGTCGCGCTGCTCCGCAGGCGTGCGGATCCACTGCCGGAATGCGCCGCCGCTGGCCGGATTCAGCGTGGTCTGCTGCCAGTCCATCCAGCGCTCGGCATCGAAGCGGGCGGCCAGCGTTTCCGGATAGAGCGTGCCTGACGCGTGCTTTGCGCACAGGTAGCGCACGATCACGTTCGACTCCCAGAGCGTGACGCGGGACTCGCCTTCGCCGTCGTCGATGGCCGGCACCAGTGCATTCGGATTCATCGCCAAATACTCCGGCGTCTGCACGATGCCGAACCGGCCGCCTGCCTCGGTGCGCTGGAAGGTCAGACCGAGTTCCTGCGCGCACCACACGACTTTGCGGACGTTGATGGAGCTGATGCGCCCCCAGATGTTGAGCATGTCGTGGCTCCTTGAAGCTCAGGCCGCACTGCCGGCGAGCTGGCGCTGCACCTGGGTGACGGCGTTGTGCGCCAGTTGCTCGCGCACGGCATCGGCCAGTGCTCGGATGGCGGTATCGATTTCTTCGACGCTGGCGGTCACGAAGGACAGGCGCATCGTGCGCGAATCCGCCGTCCCGGCATAGAAGGGCGCGCCCGGCACGAAGGCCACGCCGCGCTCCACCGCCCTCGGCAGCAGCGCCACCGCGTCCATGCCCTCGGGCAGCCGCAGCCAGAGGAACATGCCGCCGGCCGGTTTGTTGAAGGTGACACCCAGGCCCTGCATCTCGCGCTCCAGTGCGGCGAGCATGGCATCGCGCTGGCGCTTGTACAGTGCGCGGATCGTCGGCACGTGGCGCGCAAGGAAGCCGTCTTTCATCACCTCCGCCACCATGCGCTGGTTGAAGCTGGGGCTGTGCAGGTCGGCCGCCTGCTTGGCCTGCAGCAGCTTGGGATAGATCGTCTTCGGCGCCACCAGGAAACCCAGTCGCAAGCCGGGGGCGAGGACCTTGGAGAAGGAGCCCAGGTAGATGCAGCCCTCCGGGTTGCGCGCGGTCAGCGGCAGCGCGGGGGCCTCTTCGAACCAGAGGTCGCCGTAGGGGTTGTCCTCGATGATCGGAAGGCCCGCCTGGGCCGCGGCGGCCGAGACCGCCGCGCGGCGCGCCTCGGTCATGGTGCGGCCGGTCGGGTTCTGGAAGTTGGGCAGAAGGTAGATGAACCGGGCGTCCTTCGCCTTGGCGCGCAGGTCGTCCACCACCACGCCTTCGTCGTCGCTCGCCACGCTCACCACCTCGGGCTCCATCGGCGAGAAGGCCTGCAGCGCGCCGAGGTAGGTGGGCGTTTCCACCAGCACGGGGCTGCCCGGGTCCAGCAGCACCTTGGCGATCAGGTCCAGGCCCTGCTGCGAGCCGGTGGTGATCAGCACCTGGGCCGGATCAACGGGCCAGGGCAACATCTGCGCCACCGCTTCGCGCAGGGGACCGTAGCCTTCGCTGGCGGCGTACTGCAGGGCCGCCTGCCCGTCCTTGTGCAGCACCTCGGCGCAGGCGTCGGCGAAGGCGCTGACCGGGAAGGTCTTTGGCGAGGGCAGCCCGCCGGCCAGGCTGATGATGCCGGGGCGCTCGGTGACCTTGAGGATTTCGCGGATCACCGAGGGGTTCATCTTCTCGGCACGTGCGGCGAGTTTCCAGTTCATGTCGTTTCCTTTGTATGGGCAAGTCGTTGTGGGCTGGCGGTGGAGCGCGTCTGCGAGAGCTTCTTGCCGGCGACCACGGTGGCCACCACCGCTGCCGCGAAGCCGAGCGTGACGAGATCGAGCGGCTCGCCGAGCAGCGGCACCGCGGCGAGAATCGAGAAGAAGGGCTGCAGCAGCTGGGTCTGGCTCACCCGCAGCGCACCGCCGAGGGCCAGGCCGCGGTACCAGGCGAAGAAGCCGACCCACATCGAGAACACGCCGACGTAGACGAAGCCCAGCCAGGACGTGCCGGCGACCGGCTCCTGCGGCCACATCAGGAAGGCGCCGGGCAGCGTGATCGGCAGCGCCATCACGCACACCCAGCAGATCGTGCGCTCCGCGCCCAGCGCCGGCGTCACCTGCGCGCCGTAGATGTAGCCCAGTGAGGCAGCGAACACCGCGCCCACCAACAGCAGATCGCCCCAGGCGAAGCCGAAGTGCTGATCGCCGGCGCGCAGCACCGAGAACGCGATCACCAGCGCGCTGCCCGCCAGGGCGCACAGCCAGAACCCCAGCCGCGCCCGTTGGTGCAGGACCCACGCGGCGCAGGCCGCGGTCACCAGCGGCAGCAGGGCAGTGATCACCGCCGCGTGGCTGGCGCTGACGATGCGCAGGGCAAAGGCCAGCAGCAGGGGAAAGCCGATCGCGTTGCCCAGCATGGCCATGCCGAGCGGTTTCCATTGATGGCGCTGGGGCAGCGGCGAACGCGTGGCGAGCAGGAAGATTGCCGACAGACCACCCGCCAGCGCCGCGCGGCCGAGGGTCAGGAACCACGGCGAGAGCTGCGGTGCGTCTTGCGTGCCGGTGGCCAGGCGCGTCATCGGCAGCGTGACCCCGAAGAAGGCCACGCCCAGGACGCCCAGCCACATGCCGAGGGTCTCGTCCTTGATCCTCATACGCTGGCCATCCAGCACGCCGTCAGCACGAGCACGGCAGCCATTGCGCGGTTGAACCAGAGAAGACGCCGGCCGTGAGCCAGCCACTTGCGCAGCAGCGAGCCGGCGAGCGCATATGCGAAGTTGCTGGTGAAGGCATAGACCAGCATCACGGGCGCCACGATGGCAAAGCGCTGCAACGCATCGGGCTGGCCCGCGATCCAGGTCGCCACCAGTGTCAGGGCCAGCAGCCAGGCCTTGATGTTGAGGAACTGCAGCATCACGCCTTGCCGGAAGCCGACCTGCAGTTGCTCGCCGTTCGGCTGGCCCAGCGACGCGCTCCGGCTAAGCTTCCACGCCAACCACAGCAGGTAGGCGATGCCCGCCGCCTTGATGCCCCAGCGCAGAGAAGGCACCGCCACCACCAGCGCGCCCACACCGGCCGCGCTCAGGCCCAGCAGCAGGGTCCAGCCCACCGGCACCGCGATCACGAAGCGCATCGCGCGGGGCAATCCGCCGTTGGCAGCGAGTGCGGTCGACAAGGTGGTGTTGGGGCCGGGCGAGAAACTCATCGCCGTGGCCAGCACCAGCAGCGCGGTGAATTCTTGCCAGTTCATGGCACATGACTCTAGACTGATGACCATTACAGTACCAATACAGTTTTGCGAACATGGATTGCGCCTGTATCGGTTCAGCGATCGACACAGAACAGACACGCGGATGCTGACACGAACTTCCACCCAGTCGCTAACCGAGCAATTGGCCGGCCGCTTCGCCGAGCGCATTCGCACCCGTTTGCTGGCGCCGGGGGCGCGTTTGCCCTCGGTGCGCGAGTGCGCGCGGCAGCACGGTGTGAGCCCGCACACGGTTGTCGCGGCCTACGATCAGCTGCTGGCGCAGGGCTTGGTCGAGGCGAGGCGCCAGCGCGGCTTCTTCGTGCGGGACGCCATCGCGGCCCAGGCCGGCCCGGCACTGGCGCCAGTGGGGCCGCAGGTGCAGCCGCCCGTGGCTCAGCCGGTGGCGGCGGATGCGAGCGCGCTGATCCGCGGCATGTTTCACCGGCCCAGCGACAAGCCGCAGCCGGGCATGGGCGTGTTCCCGGCGGAATGGCTCGAAGCGCCCCACGTCACCGCGGCCGTTCGCCGCGTGACCAGTTCGCGGGCGCTGCAGGACTTCTCGCTGCAGTACGGCGAGCCGGCCGGGGACGGCGGCCTGCGCCGCAGCCTGGCGACCAAGCTCGCCGCCATCAACGTGCCGGCAGGCCCCGAGCAGATCGTGACGACGGTGGGCGCCACTCAGGCGCTGGACATCGTGAGCCGCACGCTGCTGCGGCCGGGCGATCCGGTGATGGTCGAGGAGCCCGGCTGGGCGCTCGAGTTCGCGCGCCTGGAGGCGCTGGGCATGCGCATCCTGCCGGTGCCGCGCAAGGCCGACGGTCCCGACCTCGACGTGATGGAGCGCTATTGCCAGGCGGGTGACGGCCACAAACCCAAGCTCTTCATCAGCGTGAGCGTGCTGCACAACCCTACCGGCTACAGCTTGACGCCGGGCAGCGCCCATCGCGTGCTGCAGTTGGCCAACCGGTACGACTTCCACATCGTCGAGGACGACACCTACAGCCACTTGGCGCCCGAGCACGCGACGCGGCTGTGCGCGATGGATGGCCTGCAGCGCACCATCTACGTGAGCGGCTTCGCCAAGGTCCTCGCGCCCAACTGGCGCATCGGCTTTCTCGCCGCCTCGCCGGACCTGGTGAGCCGGCTCCTCGAGACGCGGCTGCTGGCGACGCTCACCACGCCATCGCTTTTCGAGCGGGCGCTGGCTTGGGTGATCGACCAAGGACAACTGCGCCGTCATGCCGAGCGCCTGCGCCTGCGCCTGGAGGGCGCGCGCGGCCGTACGGTGAAGCTGGCGCTCGCCGCAGGGTGCACGCTGGCCTCCGAGCCGGCGGGCCTGTTCGGGTGGGTCGACACCGGGGTCGACACCGACGTGCTGACCCAGCGCATGCTGGACGAGGGCTATCTGCTTGCGCCCGGCTCACTGTTCCATGCGCGGCGGCCGCCCAGCACACTCATGCGGATCAACTTCGCAACTGCACAGGATGCGACTTTCTGGAAGGTGTTTTCCCGCGTCCGGGTGCAGCTGTGAGCCAAAGGTGAGCTCTCGTCCCGCATGTCCTTCGACCAGCCGGGGACTCACAGCAAGCGATCGGGCGCCAAGGGGCCGAACAGTCTCAGCAGCAGGCGCAGGCCCGCGCTGGCATCCGGCTCTGCCGAGCTGTCTTTCAGGCCGCTGTTCTCCGGTGCGCGCCAGACCAGGTCGTTGCCGTCGCGCTCAACGCGCCAGGCGGCGGTGCGCATCGTGGCCTCGATCTGGTTGGCAGCCGTCCGGCTCAGCGCATCGCTGCGAATCAACAGCGCGAGTTCCGTGTTCTGCAACTGCGAGCGCAGATCGAGGTTCATCGACCCGATCACGAGGAGGCGGCCGTCCATCACCAGTACCTTGGAGTGCAGCATCGAGCGCGATTCGCCTGTGCTTCCGCCGGTCGAGCCGAAGGCGCTGCCCAGGCCCGCCTGCTCGCTGCGCAGTTCGTACAAGCCGACGCCCATGGCCAGCAATGCCTCGCGATGGCGGGCATAGCCGGCGTGGGCGACCGGGGCGTCGTTGGAGGCCAGGGAGTTGGTCAGCACACGCACCTTCACGCCGCGTGCGATCGCCTCGGCGAAGGCCCGTTTCATGTCGGGGCCGGGGACGAAATACGGCGAGATGATCAGCAGCTCGCGCTGCGCTTGGCCGATCAGGTTCAGCAGTCCTTCCACCACGGTGTCGCCGTTGGCGGCCTTGTCGGCGGCCGACTCGAGGGAGTTTTTCGGCGCCGCGGGCGAGGGGCGCCTGCCCTGCTGCGTCACGACGAGGCCTGGGGACTTGCCCCCCTCCGGCGTGCCGCGCGGCGCGTCGGCGGGAATCTTCGCCGGCTTGTCGACCAGCACGGCCGCCGGCGCCCAGACGAAGTTCGCAGTGCGCAGGTCCATGGGCTTCTGGTCCCAGGGCCTTTCCTGCCGCTCGGGTGCGGGTGCGCCCAAGCCGCGCGGGCGCGGCTCGCCGTCGGGCAGGCGCGGCGCGCCGCTTTCGCCGTCCCCCTTGGCGTCTTCGCCTTGCGCTTTGTCCCGCAGTGCATCGAGCTCTTCGCGATCCACCAGCGACTGGACCGGGTATGCGCGCTTGTCGTTCCAGTAGGTGTCGAAACTGCGCGACAGGTCTTGCACGATCGGGCCTGCAGCCAGCACGTCCATGTCGACGAAGTTCGCTGCGGCGGCATTGTCGAAATAGGCATCGCCGAGGTTGCGTCCACCCGTCACGCCCAGCACGTTGTCAGCGATGAACAGCTTGTTGTGCATGCGCTGCTGGATGCGCCCGGCATCCTCGACGACATTGAGCAGGCGCGTGAAGCTGAAGCGGCGCGACCCGGGCAGGGGGTTGAACATCCGCATCTCCACGTTCGGCACGAAGGCCATGCGCATGACGAGCGCGTTTCGGCCGGTGCTGTGGAAGTCATCCAGAAGGATCCGCACTCGCACGCCGCGGCGGGCGGCGTCGCGCACCGCCGCCAGCAGGCGCTCGGTGCTGGCGTCGGCATGGATGGCGTAGTACTGCAGGTCCAGCGTCTTCTGCGCCCCCTCGGCCAGTGCAAGACGGCTGCCGTAGGCCGCCGGCGCGTCGTCGAGCAGAAGGAAGCCGGATTCGGATCGGGCAGATGCGGCCTGCCGGCGCTGCTGAACCAGCGCGGAGAGCTGCGTGCCGGCCGGCGAGGCGAGCGCGGTGGAGACGGGGCGCTCCACGTTCTTCGGCAACTCTGCGCAGGCGGACAGAAGAAGGAAAGCTGTGCACAGGGCGGTGCCGCTGCGCCGCAGGACTTTCGAGATCGAATGGTCGGCCGGGGAGGAGTTCATGCAGCGCGCCGGAAGTCAGGAGGGCTCCTGTATAGCGCAGCGACCGCGGGACGCGCGTCGGACGAAGGCGCCGATGCCTATCCCTTCTGTCCGCGATGCACTGTGTCTAGCGCTTCCCAGCGCTCCATGGCGGCCAGCAGTTCCTCGTCGATCTGTGCGTGGCGTTGGGCGAGTTCGGCGGCCCGTGCGGCGTTCTTGCCGTAGATCTCACCGCGATCTCGCTCCAGTTCCTGCGTGATGCGCTTCTGCTCTTCTTCGAGTTCGGCGATGAGGGCGGGCAAGGCGTCGAACTCTCGCTGCTCCTTGTAGCTGAGTTTCCTCGATATGTTCGTGCGGGGCGCCGCTGCGCCGGCTGGCGGCGCCGGGGTTGTGGGCCTAGGGGCAGGTGCGCCCCGCTGCGCGGCGATCTCGCGGGCGCGCCTGGACTGGATCTGCCAGTCCTCGACACTGCCTTCGTATTCGCGCCAGAGGCCATCGCCTTCGAAGGCGATGATGCTGTTGACCACGTTGTCGAGGAAAGTCCGGTCGTGGCTCACGAGAAAGACCGTGCCGTCGTAGTTCTGCAGGAGCTCCTCGAGCAGTTCAAGCGTGTCAATGTCCAGATCGTTGGTCGGCTCGTCCAGCACCAGGACGTTGGCAGGTCGTGCGAACAGGCGCGCCAGGAGAAGGCGGTTGCGCTCTCCGCCGCTGAGCGAGCGCACGGGCGACAGGGCGCGTGCGGGCGGGAACAGGAAATCGGCCAGGTAGCTCTTGACGTGCTTGCGCTGGTTGCCGATCTCGATCCACTCGCTGCCGGGGCTGATGAAGTCTTCCAGCGTGGCGTCGAGCTGCAAGGCGTCGCGCATCTGGTCGAAGTAGGCGACCTGCAGGTTGGTCCCGCGGCGGATCTTGCCGCTGTCGGGCTCGAGGTCGCCCAGGATCAGTTTCAGGAGTGTGGTCTTGCCGGCGCCGTTAGGGCCCAGCAGGCCGACCTTGTCGCCGCGCAGGATGGTGCCACTGAAATTGCGGATCACCATCTTGTCGCCAAAAGACTTCGTCGCTCCCGCCAACTCCGCGACGATCTTTCCGCTGGCTTGGCCCGAAGCGATGTCCATGCTGACGCTACCAAGCGCCTCGCGCCGTGCCGTGCGGCGACCGCGAAGCGCTTCCAGACGATTGATGCGGCTCTGGCTGCGGGTCCTGCGCGCCTCGACGCCCTTGCGGATCCAGATTTCCTCCTGTGCCAGCAGCTTGTCCGCCTTGGCGTTGATGATGGCTTCCTGGGCCAGTTGGTCTTCCTTTTGGAACAAGTACTGTTCGAAGTTGCCGGGATAAGAGTTCAGCTTGCCGCGGTCCAATTCCACGATTCGGGTCGCGACGCGGTTGAGGAAGCTGCGGTCGTGCGTGATCACGACGACGCTGCCCTTGAAGTCGATCAGCAACTGTTCCAACCATTCGATCGAATCCAGGTCGAGGTGGTTCGTTGGCTCATCGAGCAGCAGCGCGTTGGGCGAGGCCACGAGCGCTTGCGCCAAGGCGACGCGCTTGCGGGTTCCGCCCGACAGCGTGCCGACCCGCGCCGTGCCGTCCAGATGCAAGCGCTGCAGTGTCTCTTCGACACGCTGCTCCCAGTTCCAGGCGCCCAGTGCTTCGATCTGCGACTGCAATGCGTCGAGATCCCGACCGGGCGCGCCGGACAGGTATTGATCGCGAAGTGCAATCGCGTCAGACAGCCCGGCACTCGCCGCGGTGAACACGTCCGCATCCATGTCGAGGGCAGGCTCCTGGGCGACGTAAGCTACCCGTAATCCCGTCTGGAAGTGCAAGGTGCCATCGTCGGGCTTCTCCAAGCCACTCAGGATCTTGAGCATTGAAGACTTGCCGGTGCCGTTTCGGCCGATGAGGCCGACGCGCTCGGATTCAAGCAGGGAGAAGTCCGCGTGGTGGAGCAGCGGCACGTGGCCGAAGGCCAGTTGTGCGTCAAGAAGAGTGATGAGGGCCATGGAGCGTGAATTATCCGAGCCCCCTTTCCTGCGTGCCGCCGTTTGGGGCGCGCAGGGCCGGTCAGCGGACCGGATTCGAGCGCGCGCCGAGCCCATTCAAAAATAGCCTATACTCGCTGGCTCCGCTGAAACTTCAGCTCGTCCAGCGCTTCGCAAGAAGCGCCTAGGCAGTTAAAAAAAGCGGTGCTCGAAGGTGGCAGGACGTCAAAAACCGTGTCATAATTGAAGGCTCCGCTGCAGACGAGCTGTGTTGTTCGAGGGGCTGGCGCTGAGGGGTTTTCCTGAGAGGTGCTGGCGGCTTGAATGGCGTGAACGGGTTTGAGGCTGTGAGTGCGAAGGGGTTTGAAAAGATTTCTTCGAAAAAGTTTGCCG